>CAZUKD010000080.1:0-1678 GCA_964620825.1 uncultured Ectothiorhodospiraceae bacterium | reverse complement strand
TCCATGCTGTACTTAGTCAGCTCAATGATTTGGCTTTCTTAATTGTTAATGCCCCTAGCTTCCGGAGCGACCATGCGGGTTACGATAGAGTCGATTCGGGTATTAGGAGCCCGGGAGATTATCATCGCCATTCCCACTACTCCGGCGCGGACCGCTTTGGATATGGTGCATCAGGTGGATGCTGTTTATTGCCCGAATCTGTGCTATGGGCCCCATTTTGCGGTTGCCGATGCCTATAATCAATGGTATGACGTGAGTGAAAAGGAAGCCTTGGCCTGGCTAGATAAAGTCAGGCATGTACAATGATGAGGATCAACAATTTATGTCTGAAATACTTTATGCCGATCGGGCCGAAGCCGGATCTGCCTTGGCGTGTGCGCTTGCGAATTATGCCAGCCTAAAGGATACCTTGATTTTGGCTCTGCCCAGAGGAGGCGTCCCGGTTGCTGCAATCGTTGCGGATACTTTAGCTTTACCAATGGATATCATGGTGGTACGTAAACTTGGCATACCCGGTCAGCCGGAGCTGGCCATGGGGGCGATTGCTAGCGGTGGCGCCGTTTTCCTCAACCGTGATTTGACCGAACGGCTGGGTATTCCCGCCACAGCCATTGATAAGGTGATGCACGAGGAGTATCGGGAGTTGAAACGGCGCGAGCACGCTTATCGAGGTGATCGTCCCTACCCCGACCTGAATGGCAAAACGGCCATCATGGTGGATGACGGACTCGCCACTGGAGCTAGCATGAAGGTATCCATCGAAGCGACGCGGAAACTTGGATCGGCTCGAATCGTCGTTGCTATTCCGGTGGGGCCACCGGACACCGTAGCAGAAATCGGTCGATTGGCCGATGAGATCGTCGTACCGATGCAGCCGGATAATTTTTATGCAGTGGGCCAATGGTATCGGTGGTTCGATCAAACCTCGGATGAGACTGTCCAGCATTTGCTGGCCAAACACTGGGGGCTTTATGATGGAAGAGGCCATGATTTACGCCAATAGCGTTGAATTTAATAGGCTTATTGCGGTACCTGCGATAGTTCTGAGGCTAACCCCTGCGTGAGTTGTCTCCAGGATTGAGTCCAGCGGCGATCATCCGGTCTATTCGCCCAGAGTGCCAGTCATCAGCGCACCCATGTGCCCAGCATGGTGTTTCTAGTCGCAGTCAGTATTCTAGTACCGTTGATCCTGAGAGTCAGCAAGGCCAGAATTATAACTGCGTTCCAGCGGTGGGATAATCCAAGCTCGCTCCGACCAGATAATGGCCCCGAACCACAGACTGATCGCACTGTCCGCTTGCGCGACGGAGCCGCTCCCTATTAGCAAAGTACCCAGGCTTAAAGTCAGAATCCATTTTCACCTTCATTTCCACACCCCATTCAGAGCGCTAGGCTAATTGGAATGATGAAATGATTTTCATCATATTTGATGTAGTCTGCAGCATCGACTGGACAAGAAATTTACTATCCCTCTCTGTCGAGATATACCAGGATGGAGTGGATCAGTGGACAGAAGGAAGCCTCGGCGTAAACCGAGGCAATCATCGACTTGAAGGGGGAAAATAAGTCAAAACCTGATTAAGGAGAGGGGAAGTGGGGAGCGCTAACTTTAGGCAGCTAAAGAACTAATTCTAATCTGCATTAGAAATAGCATTAATAATATATTTCTATCCGGTAA
>CAZUKD010000079.1:0-1879 GCA_964620825.1 uncultured Ectothiorhodospiraceae bacterium | reverse complement strand
GACGATATGGCTAACCAGTTGAATTTGTTCGATAAAACGTTGGGACACTAGTGATCCTTGATAATTTTGCTCAGACGCACCTGTGTCAGTTCTTCCGGCACGGTCTCATGGTCAAAAAGCCCCCGCTCAAGTACTGGTTTATCCTGCACAAAGCTGGCAATCACTTCATTCAAATCCTCATCGCAAATACGACGGGCATCGTCACTTTTTGGCTCGACCAAACCTTCGATCTCTATCTGGAACTGGCCCGTTTGTTCATTAAACCCGACATTACTCTCATCAGGCTTGTAACCTCTCTCTCCA
The DNA here is from genome assembly GCA_964620825.1 of uncultured Ectothiorhodospiraceae bacterium. GTDB lineage: Bacteria > Pseudomonadota > Gammaproteobacteria > DSM-5130 > Acidihalobacteraceae > Acidihalobacter_A. Next base: position 1,576 of record CAZUKD010000079.1, on the reverse strand, counting down.
TAATCATATCCATCAACCGGGCCACTCTGTTTGTTTTTCGGGGTGAAGTTGAATCCTGGAGCCAATACCTGCTCCATCAGAAGACTGGCGGCAATTGCTTTTAGAGTGTCGTTCACAGCATCGGTAACTGCCGCCTCCGTAGCATCCGGCTCGGCAATCAGGTTGGTAAAACGGGCATGGGTTTTGCCTTCCGCATCGCGGGTCGTGCGCCCGATAATCTGGATGATTTCGGTCAGGCTGGCGCGATAACCCACCGTTAAAGCGTGTTCGCACCAGATCCAGTCAAAGCCCTCCTTGGCCATACCGAGCGCGATAATGATATCCACATAATCACGATTATCATTGGTTTCCGGACGGTTGAGCGCCGCAGTCACCTTGTCCCGCTTGCTCTCATCATCCACCAGATCGGCAATTTTGATGGTTCGCCCTTCTGCAGTTTTCACCAGATGAAAGCCAGTATCGGGATCAGTGCCAAGCCATTCCCCCAGCTCTTCGATGATATGCTCCACTTCCTTAATCTTATCCTTGCTGCTCTCCCGCGAATTGACATTGGGAATATGGATGATGGTTTTCTCATTCGGATTCAAGACATTCAGAATCTCATCTGAATACGCACCAGAATAAAAATAATAGCCGATATCCAGCGTTTTCAGATATTCATAACCGTTTAACTGTTCATAATAGGTGTAGGTTGACCGTTTCAAACCGAGCTTCGTCCTGAGGGTCCAGCACGGCCACCGCATCACCCCGAAAATAGGAGCCGGTCATCGCCACGATATTCGCCTTGTTCCGTTCGATAAAAGCCCCGAGATGAGCGCCCAGCTTATTATCCGGATTGGCGCTGACATGATGGAATTCATCCACCGCAACCAGGCAACCATTAAATGCATCCACGCCAAAACGATCCACAGCAAAACGAAACGTGGCATGAGTGCAGACCAATATCTTATCCCCACTCTCCAGAAACGCCTGCACCGAGTTGACCTTGCCGCCATCTTCGCCCGGCGCATCGCACAGATTCCATTTCGGTTCTACATGCCAGTCGGCCCAAAAACCGTACTGCGAAAGCGGCTGATCACGGAAACTGGCTCCGATAGATTTTTCAGGCACCACGATCATGGCCTGCCTGATTCCCTGATTGTGTAATTTATCCAAAGCAATAAACATCAATGCCCGGCTCTTGCCCGAAGCAGGCGGCGATTTGATCAATAGATACTGCTCACCCCGCCTCTCAAAAGCGCGTTCCTGCATGGCACGCATGCCCAACTCATTGGTTTTTTTCGAGCTGCCGTTGCGGGCGTAGTTTACCGATACATGAGGGATGGCTTGAGTCATTGGATGCTCCCTGACCTAAAAATAGGAAAATCTATCCCAGCACGCCAGCGACAGCTTTCGGAACTGCTTAATGAGTCCGACAGCCACAACTGATGGCACCAAGGTAATTGTGCAAGCAACACTTGCACAAATTCCTCATTCGACCACGCTTCTGCAAAGATACCTATACACTGAGGGTTACGGGAAGAAAATGCTTTCTTCCGGTTGCGATGAAATAAAAACCAAGCCCATACAGGAATAT
>CAZUKD010000078.1:0-2438 GCA_964620825.1 uncultured Ectothiorhodospiraceae bacterium | reverse complement strand
TTTTATTGTGAACCCCTCATCTCCTGGCGAGATTCCGGATTCACAACGACCGCTGTATAGGTCAAACCCTGGTAAGCCCCCGGCAGAGCCGGGGGCTTACCTCATGTTGAGTTAGACAAATCATTACACCACAAGGAAATTTATGCCAGAATTACGCTATACTCATCATAACCAGTTGATTGATCTATTTATTCTTTCCATGATCCCGGAACCAGAATTTTAATAGACCTAGTTCTTCGATCAACGGGTTTCCATCCAACATTACGATTTCATAGATAATCGTAGTAAATTATTGTGATTGGCAGAGACTCTGATTAAGCTATGGAATTATGAAAATAGCCGGTATCAATGAATTCAAATGGAAGGCACTATGGCTTATCGCCACGCTATCCTTGGGGGGCTGCGCCGCTTTCCCTGGTAGCGGACCATCTGTAGAAATGGCTTCTGTGCTAGCGGCGCAGAAGCCCTCTTCCCCTGGAACTATGGCGTTATCGGTACCTATTGCGTCGGCCGATTCAGATTGTCTGCAGCCCGGATTATCCGTGCAGGAAGGTGGTGGCTCCACACTGCTTTGTCATGCCGTCATGGCTTCCGGACAACAGGCCGATCTGCGCACAGGGCCGATAATCGGGCCGGATAAAGTCGGTTCTAGGCCGGGGGGCAGTGCCGCGCACGGGCCAACTATCTGGAGTACGATACGTGCAAGGATGCGCATCCCCTTGGACAGTGCGCGTCCCCGGACCCGGGGCCAGATTGCATATTTCACCCGCCATGCCGCCTATCTGGAGCGAGTCACTGCGCGCGCGGAGCCTTATCTCTATTTTATCCTGCAGGAGCTGAAGAAGCGACATATGCCGGCCGGGCTCGCATTGTTGCCCGTCATCGAAAGTGCGTTCATACCGTATGCCTATTCTAGCAGTAACGCCGCTGGAATCTGGCAGTTCACGCCGGGCACGGCTCGTCATTTTGGACTGAAATTAAACTGGTGGTATGATGGGCGCCGTTCCATTTATGCGTCCACCAATGCCGCGTTGGACTATTTACAACAACTGCATCAGCAGTTTGGTAGCTGGAAGTTGGCTCTGGCCGCCTATAATTCCGGGTCGGGTACTGTTCAGGCTGCGATCAATCGCAATCGTCGGCGCGGGTTGCCGATAGATTTCTGGAATCTCAATCTACCTCTGCAAACCGAAAATTATGTACCCAAGTTACTGGCGATCCTTGTCATCGTCCAGAATCCCCAGAAATACGGGATTAAACTGTGGCCTATTCCGAATAAACCCTACCTGGCAACCGTTGAACTCAAGTCGCAGATCAATCTGGCGCTTGCCGCAAAGCTGGCCGATATTTCGCTCAAAGAGATGTATTTACTGAATCCTGGCTATAATCGTTGGGCAACTGCTCCAGACGGGCATCAGTATCTTTTGTTACCAGAGGATCGGGTAGTTGCTTTTCAGGTAGCGTTGGCGAAAGTTCCATCTAGTGAGCGGGTGACCTGGATTCACTATCGGGTACGGCCTGGAGATTCATTGAGCCGGATCGCATTCAATTATCGCACCTCGGTGGGTATCGTCCGTCAAACCAACCATTTGAATGGTAATCTCATCCGGGTTGGCCAGTATCTCATTATCCCTCATTCGGCTAGATCCTATCTGGCCTATGCTAGGATTGGTTTCATCCGAAAATTGACCCGGTTGGCCAGACGCAGCCGAGAGCATAAAATTATGATTACGGTGGTGGCTGGTGATTCGCTCTGGAGTATTGCCCGGCATTATGGGGTGACGATAGCGAGCATTGCCCGCTGGAATCACATCAACCAAAACCAGCCTCTGCATCTGAGAAACCGATTAATTATCTGGAAGAAATCCCGGGTTCTGATAGCATCCCGCCGGGCCTCGCCTAGGCAAACACTGAGAGTCGGTGAGATTATCATTCAGCCAGGCAATACCTTATGGGGGATCTCGCGCAAATACAGGATGACGATCAAGCAGCTTGCGCGGTTGAATCATTTGCGGGCCAACCAGCTCTTGCGCCCAGGCGAGAAACTTCGCATTGTTGGTAGGCCAGTTCAATACGTAATGACTGGCAAGCATACTGAGGTGCGCGACAGGGAGCAGATGCGTACTGTTTATTATCGAGTGCGCCCCGGTGATTCCCTCTGGGATATTGCCCGGCGATTCGGCGTTTCCATAGTCTCTATTCGGCAATGGAATAGGCTGAATCATGGCAGCCTACTGCACCCAGAGCAGCGGCTTAAACTGCGCGTAAATGTGGCTCGACAGCAGAATGAAGCCTGAACGCTTACACCCGAATTACCATAATCAGGGTTCGAGTGTAAGCAATAAACGCGGCGACCGGGACAGGCAAAGTGGATAGCGAGGGACCGATCCCCCGAGTTCGACACTTTCGCATCAAATTGGGTGTTTTTTCGTCTTGTC
>CAZUKD010000077.1:0-2879 GCA_964620825.1 uncultured Ectothiorhodospiraceae bacterium | reverse complement strand
TCCGTCTCCAGCCTCTAGCCTATCCCTCTATAACCTGGTGCAATGCTCAGATATTGACAACACTCATCAGGGGTGTTTATCTGTATATAAGTTTCTTTTAAATTTCTAATGTATGGAGATCAATATGATTCTATTTCGACAGCTTTTCGATCCGGACACATCCACCTACACCTACTTGCTCGCCGATCCACTCACTCGTGCAGGTATCATCATTGACCCGGTCATCGATCAATCGAGTCGCGATCTCGATTTACTGCGTGAGCTCTATATCCATCTGCTTTACAGTGTGGAAACTCATGTTCATGCTGATCACATCAGTGGCTCGGCTAAATTACGGGAAATTACTGGAGCCCAAATCGTCATCGGCGCAGGAACAAAACTCAGATGCGCCGATTGGCTGATTACCGACGGAAAGCATCTGATCTTCGGAGACCATGTGCTGACCGCCCTCGCTACACCCGGCCATACGGACGGCTGCACCACCTATCATTGGAGTGACCGGCTGTTTACCGGCGATACTCTGCTGATCAATGCTTGTGGCCGCACGGATTTTCAACAAGGCAATCCCGCAGTACTATACGACAGCATCCAGCGGCTATTGACCTTTTCGGATGAAACGCTGGTTTTCCCAGGCCATGATTACGATGGCCACCAGGTTTCCACTATTGGGCAGGAAAAATCCATCAATCCACGGCTGGTCGATAAAAGTAAGGAAGAATTTATTGCGATCATGAACACTCTGGATTCCCCTTATCCACGTCAAATTGACGTGGCGTTACCCGCTAATCAGCATTGCGGTCTGGCCGCATGAATCTTCCCTCCAAGGAGTATCGGTGTGAATAATCTCAACAGAAACAATCTACAGCCTGTATTCAAGTAAACTAGGCTTACCCTCAGCCAAAATATTGATCGAATTTTACAACCCAAATCGCGCATGCTATATGTTAAATTGCCCCGGCAAAGCCGGGAGTTACCTCACTGATTTATGAGAATCGGTAGCCTCTGTATTTTCACGCCATTTTGGCCTCTCAAGACTCGATTAGGACACCATGTTCCCGGGTAGCTCTGAAGTTGATCCCAGGCCAATGCTCCTCAGTTAATTGTAAATTAACACGGGTCGGAGCAATGTAAACCAAATCCCCCCCATGATCAATTGCCAAATTGGCGCTTACCTTACTACGAAACTTACGCAATTCTTGTTCGCCCACACACTCGACCCAGCGAGCCGTATTGACGTTGACCGCTTCAAAGGCGCAATCAACGCCATATTCATCCCGCAGGCGCTGGGCGACCACGTCGAACTGAAGCACACCTACCGCGCCAAGAATTAAGTCATTGTTTTCCAATGGTCTGAATAATTGAGTTGCACCCTCTTCACACAGTTGCGCCAATCCTTTAAGTAAGGCCTTCATCTTTAACGGATCACGCAATCTCGCTCGACGGAATAATTCCGGCGCAAAATTGGGGATGCCTGTGAATTGCAGCCGCTCGCCCTGAGTAAAGGTATCACCAATACGGATGGTGCCGTGATTGTGAATACCGATGATATCTCCGGCAACCGCCTGATCGACATGCTCCCGATCAGATGCCATGAAAGTGAGCGCATCACCGATCCGCACTTCCTTACCGGTACGCACATGAAAAAGCTTCATGCCCCGCTCGAATAAACCCGAGCAAACCCGTACAAAAGCGATCCGATCACGATGGTGTGGGTCCATATTGGCCTGGATTTTGAAAACAAACCCCGTAAATTCAGTCTCCAGGGGATCGACGATCCGCCCATTGCTCACGCGCGGCAGCGGCGTCGGTGCCCACTCCACGAATCCATCCAGTAATTCAGCTATGCCGAAGTTGTTGATCGCCGAGCCGAAGAATACCGGCGTCAGCTCACCACATAAATAGGCTTCACGTTCAAAAGCATGGCTAGCGCCCTGCACCAATTCGATTTCCTCGCGCAATTCGTCAGTTTGTTCGTTGTCCAACGCCTCCTCTAAGCGAGGATTATGAAGACCTGCGATGACCTCACCCTTATCAACCCTTGCTCCATGTCCTGAAGTATAAAGATGGATTTCATCACGAATCAGGTGATATACCCCCTTGAACCGCTGACCCATACCAATCGGCCAGATTACCGGAGCGCACCGGATCTTTAGAACCGCCTCGATTTCATCCAAGAGCTCAATCGGCTCCCTACCCTCACGGTCGAGCTTATTGATAAAGCTCATGATCGGAGTATCCCTCAAGCGACAGACTTCCATTAATTTGATGGTTCGCCCCTCGACTCCTTTGGCTGCGTCGATCACCATGAGCGCCGAATCCACCGCCGTCAGGGTGCGATAGGTATCCTCAGAAAAATCCTCGTGCCCCGGCGTATCCAGTAGATTGATGATGCGCCCACGGTAAGGGAACTGCATCACCGAAGAAGTCACCGAGATGCCGCGCTGCTTTTCCAGCTCCATCCAGTCAGAAGTGGCATACCGGGTGGCCTTACGCCCTTTGATGGAACCCACAAGATGGATCGCCCCGCCAAACAGCAGCAGCTTCTCAGTTAAAGTGGTCTTGCCGGCATCCGGATGGGAAATAATAGCGAAAGTACGTCTGCAAGCAACTTCGTGGGCTAAATTCGGCATAGTCTTGAACGGGAATCAAAAAGGACTGATTATAACTCAGATCGGTGCAAGCTCAGAATTTCTGGCTAATCGTTTCAGGAATACCCACCTATTGACCTTTATCTGCCCGCCTCTGCCGCCAAGCTCGGGTAACGACTTACCCATACAGGTATCCAAATTTTGGGTCACTCTCGCTGTGGCCCCAGATAGCCCAGTGCTTCCAGCTTGAGTAACAGGCGCTGGACGGCGGCTTCCGGGGTAAGTGTGCTG
>CAZUKD010000076.1:0-2999 GCA_964620825.1 uncultured Ectothiorhodospiraceae bacterium | reverse complement strand
ATCATGAACGGTTCCTCTTCCAGCTTCAGACTCATTTCATGTTGGACAAGGCTGCTCCTGCCCAAGCCAAAAGCGCTATGCTTACATTAGAGATGAAGACCTGCGAAGCTAATATTGAGATCGCCCACGAGTGCGCCCTGGTGGAGTGGTATGGCGGACAAGGGGGTGAGGCCGTATTGAATGTATTGCGGTCCCTGCTGGAAAATTATTATGCTACACGGTTTGGCTATATCGGGGCGCAGGTTGGTCTGGGTGGACTTAGTCCGGATTTGCTCTGCGGCAGCCGGGTGCCGCAGAGACTGGTCGTCAGCCCTCTGGAGCAGCGAGGGCAGATCCAGGCCAGAGCGGATGCTTTGCCACTGGCGACGGAATCCGTGGACTTTTTATTGGTTGCCCATGCGCTGGAATTCGCCTGCGATCCTTATCAGGTTTTGCGTGAGCTGGAACGGGTGCTGGTCCCAGAGGGCGATATCGTGCTCATCAGTTTCAATCCATGGAGCCTATGGAGATTGATGTCCTGGGCTGGATTGCGTTCGAAAACGCAAGAGCAGCCTCCTTGGGCTGGGCGTTTTTTTCCAGTTTTCCGCATCCGGGGCTGGCTGCTAGTATTGGGTTTTGAAATTATCGATATCCAGCGTAGGATATACTTTCCACCATGCTGGAAAGTAACTGTCTGGCCGGGGTGGCATTGGCTCGAAACGGCGAGCGAGTATTGTTTGCCGATTTTTGGTGGGGTTCGTATGATCGTGGCGCGCAAGCGGCGGCCATCAATACGGCTGATCCGGCCTAAATGGCAGAAATCGGGAGGCTTACTGGCTAATGGCGTGATCAATTCAACATCGAGGATCATGGGTGGTGGAAAAGCAGGTTGAGATATTTACGGATGGCGCTTGCCGGGGTAATCCGGGTCCGGGCGGCTGGGGTGCGTTGTTACGCTATAAAGATCATAGCCGGGAACTGTTCGGAAGTGAGCCCAACACAACTAATAACCGAATGGAATTGATGGCGGCCATCCAGGCGCTGGAAAATCTCAAACACCCGTGTCAGGTTGTTCTGGTGACTGATTCCGTGTATCTGCGCGATGGTATTACGCGCTGGCTAGCGGGATGGAAGCGCAAGGGATGGCGTACCGCAGCGGGAAAACCGGTCAAGAATCAGGATCTTTGGCAGCGCCTCAATGTTGCCGAGGTGCCTCACCAGATTCAGTGGGAATGGGTAAAAGGACATGCCGGGCATCGGGAAAATGAAATTGCTGACCGGCTAGCCAATCAGGCCCTCGATGAATTATTCAGTCGCCGCCTATAAATCTGAAACTCCGAGTCTGGCGGGTTTTCCTCCCCGCTTTGCTGGCATGATCATCACGCCGGGTCCGGATTTGCTGTTTTGCTGACTTAGGGGATCTAGCATGGGCTTGGTTATTTTCTACACCTTCGCAGCGGCCTTCATGAGTCTCAAAGTGGCCCATGAGGTTACCGGGGCTATTCCGAGATACAGGCACCACCCGCTATCGGAGAGGCGTGCTGATGAACGTCCTCAATCCCGGGGCGGTCTTGCTTTTTTAGCCTTCCTACACCTAGTTTGCAGGTCTCCGACTGGGACCGGTGGCCCTGCTCTTTAGCCTTGCGGCCCGGTGATCACGCGTTAATATATTAAAAATAAGGGGAAAGTATGCATCAAATCGTTCTGGATACGGAAACCACCGGACTGGATATCAAGGAAGGTCACCGGATCATCGAGATCGGATGTGTCGAACTGCATAATCGTCGGCCTACGAAACGGGTTTTCCATGAATATTTGCAGCCCGATCGGGAAATCGATGAAGGTGCTTTGGCCATCCATGGCATCACCAATGAATTTCTCGCCGACAAACCACGGTTTGCAGATATCACCGAGGCTTTTCTAGATTTCATTTATGGCGCCGAGTTGATCATCCATAATGCACCCTTCGATATCGGCTTCCTGGATTATGAGCTGTCATCACTGGGGTCGTCTCGACCGGCTATCGGGGAGATCTGCCGTATTACTGATACCCTAAGCATGGCCAGGCGGATGCATCCAGGGCAACGCAATAGCCTGGACGCACTGTGCAAACGCTACGGAATCGACAATACTCACCGCGAATTGCATGGTGCTCTGCTCGATGTGCGGATTCTGGCCGATGTCTATCTCGCTATGACCGGTGGGCAGAGTAGCCTGATCCTTGATCCCCAGGATGCCGCTATGCCAAAAGAAATGGCGGGCACGGAGGGAGTCCGGCGTTTGCCACCCGATCGTGCGCGGCTACAAGTCGTGCATGCGAGTGAGGCTGAGTGGGCCTCCCATCGTATGTGGCTGCAGAAAATGAAACAGGCGAATGGCGGACGTTGTCTGTGGTCAGAGGAGAGAGAGAACACCGATTCCTGAGTAGGAATTATCAGGGGGCCTGCTTGAGGATGCGCGCGCGATCCCGGTTCCATTCGCGCTCTTTTTCAGAGGCCCGCTTGTCGTGCTGTTTCTTGCCCTTGGCCAGCCCAAGCTGAAGCTTGACTCGCCCCTTTTTCCAATAAAGAGACAAAGGTACCAGAGCATAGCCACGCCGTTCAACGGCACCGATGAGGCGGTTGATTTCGCTATGATGCAATAGTAATTTCCGGGTTCGCGTCGGATCGGGCTGAATATGAGTTGAGGCGCTGTTCAACGGTGAGGCGTGAGCGCCAAACAACCCGATTTCACCATCCTTGATCAGTGCATAACTTTCGCTCAACTGGACCCTTCCGGCGCGCAGGCTTTTAACCTCCCAGCCCTGCAAAACGAGCCCGGCCTCGAAGGTGTCCTCGATAAAATAATCATGCCGCGCCCGTCGGTTGACGGCGATGGTTGCGTTGGAGTTTTGGGTTTTCTTTTTAGCCATTGATCCATTATAAGGTACGAACGCTATCGACGGGGTTATCGTTCGTGATTCTTAGCCGGCTACGCCATCAATGAGCGGACGGGTATCCCGATGACGAAGCAGCGTCTGT
>CAZUKD010000075.1:0-3060 GCA_964620825.1 uncultured Ectothiorhodospiraceae bacterium | reverse complement strand
TGACGTTGTCTGGTCACTGCACACTATCAGAACTCCTTCCGTGTCCTTATTTCTCAGCTGCCGGTGGATTTGCCAAGCCTCGATGGCTTTAAATGAATTTACAGCAGTATAGGGGTGTGACCGTTATGTCGAGGAAGATTGGCGGAGAGAATCCAAAGTATCACATTGCACACAATTGGAGAATCAGCGCGTATCAGAAATTCCTGAATGGGCGCGATGGATGATAGTCTGACCCGCTGATATGGATGCGGGCCGGAAATGGTCGATTGGCAAGAATACTAATTCATATTTTTGTAGTTGGTAATTCCAGTGATTCCAGTGACTTGCGGGCAGATTCCACGGCATAAACCCGGGTTACCAGCATCCCGGCCAAAGCCACCGCCGACATCAGAAATAAGATCAGTGGGACACCCCAAAGGTGTTCGAGAATAGGGAATAAAATTGCTGAAATGACTGCCCCGAAGCGGGAGAAGCTAGTAGCCAGTCCGCCGGCGCTGGCACGTAATTCTGTCGGGAACAACTCTACGGCCAGCGCGAAAGCGGTTACTCCCGGACCTATGCCAATACCGATAGCGTACAAGCCAGCGCCAACATAAACACCGCCTGCGATACCTAGCAGGGCGAATGTTGCAAACAGAGACAGACCCAGGGCGATCAGGGCGAAACCCAGGCTTTGCAATGGAATGCGTCCCCAACGATCTATGCGTTTGAGGATAAAGGCGATAGCCAGTGCAGAAACCACTAAGTAAACCCCATTGATGGCCGCTGCTTGAGCATCGTTTCCGGCCATGCCGAGGTTGCGTAACACGAGTGGGAAATACAGAGCGATACCCAGTGCGACGACATCCAGGCAGAACCAGGGGAAAATGCTCAGGAACAGGCGTTTGAGCCAGGCTGGGTGAAGCAGCTCCGGCCAGGACCGTGGCTGTCCACCATAAGCCTTCAGTTTTTCGGACAAGGATTGCGGGGTTGCAGTTGGATACAGGCGAGTCAGAGTTGTGCGAGCTTCTGGAAGGCGACCCTGGCGCACCAGCCAACGTGGCGATTCTGGCAGATTACGGCGAACCCACAACAGCGCCAGCGCAGGAATGATGGCGCTGCCCAGCATGATATGCCAGGAAACATTACCGGATGCCAACAACCCCCAGCCGACAATAGTCGACAGCAGCGCTCCTAGATACCAGGCCATATTGACCCAGGCGAAGTGATTGCCCCGATTCTCAGGTGAACTGTATTCCGCGATAATGGTTGCAACCAGAGGATAATCCAGCCCAACCGCCAGGCCGGTAATGAAGCGACCGATAAGAAGCACACTCAGAGTTGGGCTAAAAGCGCTGGTCAGCGCTCCCGCGATATATAAAAGAATATTTGGAAACAGTAGTTTGCGGCGACCAAAATGATCTATAAAAACACCACCGATAAATCCGCCTACCAGTGATCCAATGAGCGCCATAGCCATCAACAATCCTATATTGCCTGCCTGCAAGGCCCATTGCTGGCGTAAGGGCAGCAAGGCTATCGCCATAATACTGAGATCATATCCATCCAGAAGCATGCCCAGCATTGAGGCCCACAGCGCACGGGTCTGAGTAGACATGGTAGAAACACTGGCAAGTCTGTCGAGCATCGCTGATCTCTGGCTGGACTCTAAAGAGCTTAGGTTCTTCGATATCCGACGGCAAGCAGGGGATCGATACCGGATGAAATGGGTAGGAGTGCAGTGAGACCGAGCCCACTTAAAATAGGTTCAAAAGATATCAAAATAGGCCTTTTGTATGCCCTTCCCGGATTGGGCAATCGTGTGAGCGGTAGTAAGGGCGCAGCTTGAAAGGCGGATTGATCCAGCTATTTTAAAGGGTGACTCACAAGGATAGTGGTTGAATTTTTACCATAGGCGTTGAGAATCCCGAGCCACATACCTTGTGGTCTGATCTCCATTCAGACGGGAACAGTCCGACATGAATGCTGCGAATCACCTGAATCACCTATTGTATTTGTGTGGTAATGATCGAAAGGGTGCTACCACTGGTATTGGCTCTATAGACTAGGAGCACCCAGGGATTCGACCCAACTGGAATCTTGATGATAACATTTTCAATCTGCGGATTACTAAGAGATACTTTCGATCCACCTAACTGAAGTCGATAGATGACACGTAGGTGTATGCTGGCAATAAGAAAAAGGGCAAGAATGTGGGGCCAAGGATCAATGGCCAAGCGCTTCAGAGTGAGCAGCATGATTCCAGGTACTAATCGATGCGCTAAAAGCCCACCCGCTACCGACAATAGCGAGTGGGCGAGCGGATTTTCAAAATGAGGTTCAAAGTTTCTAGGCGTGCTTCGCCAGGTATTCGGCAGTACCTTCGGGGGTACCCTTCATGGCTTCTTTGCCTTTTTCCCAGTCAGCCGGACAGACATCACCATGTTCTTCATGGAATTGCAGGGCGTCAACCATGCGGATCATTTCATGCATACTACGTCCCAGAGGTAAGTCATTGATAACTTGATGACGCACGATACCCTCGCGATCTATCAGGAAGGAACCGCGCAAAGCAATACTTTCATTAAAGAGAACATCGTAATCACGGGCAATGTTCTTCGTTAGATCAGCTACTAACGGATACTTCACTTGGCCGATACCTCCTTTCTTCACTGGCGTGTTCTTCCAGGCTAGATGCGAATACTGAGAGTCAATGCTGCACCCGATAACTACGGTATTGCGTTCCTCGAAGTCAGCCAGACCATGATCAAAGGCGATGATTTCAGTCGGACAAACGAAAGTGAAGTCCAACGGATAGAAAAATAGCACTGCATACTTACCGTTGCGAAATCCGGAAAAGCTGAAATTCTCGTCGATCTGATTGTTACTGAGAACGGTTGGGGCAACAAAATCTGGGGCAGGTTTTCCTACGAGTACTGACATTTGAATCCTCCAGGAGAGAAATTAAAGCCGATTGAGAGAATCCATCACCATATTATGGCGTGGCAAAATTGTAGTATAGCACGCTACTGCCCCGTTAACTGATGATAAAAGAGACTTGATTCGGTCATCTATTGATAC
>CAZUKD010000074.1:0-3128 GCA_964620825.1 uncultured Ectothiorhodospiraceae bacterium | reverse complement strand
CCGATACGCCGCTCTTTTTCAACTCCTCAAACACCGGATCCGGTTATAACTCTAAATAAATACCTAAGGTAATTCCCCGACTCTGCCGGGGGATACTTACTTGTGCGACAAACTTACTCATGATTATTTCCCAAAGAACCCAGATCCGAACCTGGATTTCGCCAGGTGCAGCACTTTCGCAAAGTTGGCCCAGCCTGGATCGCCGGATGACCTGCTTTACAATTTCTACAAGCTTCAACCCGAAGTGGGCGAACCAGATTTCTGCAAAATATTTTTGCCGTTCTCGATAATCCGCACGAGATGGCCCGCTGAAAACCATAAGGTCATCTGCTGAATACGCGGTTTTGTGGCAGAACTAGGCAGATAATAATTTGTATAATCCCAACGATCGGGATCAAATGGGTCAACTACTAACGAATCACCGAGCAAAAAACGAACCTGGGTCTTTGTCATCCCCAGCTTGAGCTGAGTCAGCTTTTTCCCATTGACTGCATTGCCCTGTTGGATCGGTGGGCGATAGCCCTGCAAATAACTGCACCCACTGAGGGAAAACAGAAGCACAGCCAAAATTGGAATAAATTTGTTTTTCATAGGCTTTCGAATAGAATTTCAACGAGGTGTATCATAACAGCTTGACCCTATATCCACCCCTATTGCGAGGCACATCGATGGCAAAAATGGAAGGGCAGGAGCTCAAGCGGGTCGGCCTTAAAATTACCATTCCCAGGATGAAGATCCTGGAATTACTGGAAACTGCACAACCCAGCCACTTGAGTGCCGAAGATATCTATCGTCGTCTACTGGATTCCGGAAAAGAAATTGGTCTGGCCACAGTATATCGCGTACTCACACAATTCGAAGCCGCCAACCTAATTCAGCGGCATCATTTCGAAGGCGGACAGGCGGTATTCGAACTGGATCGAGGACACCATCATGATCACATCGTGTGCATCGAATGTGGCCATGTCGAAGAATTCTTCGATGAAGCGATCGAGGCTCGGCAAAAGAGCATCGCCAAAAAAGCTGGATTCGAGATCCACGATCATTCACTGATTATTTATGGTAGGTGCCTACGGGAAGACTGCCCTCATCGCAAAAAATATTCTAGCCGTACATCCGTTTATTGGCGACCCGGCGCGTAAGCGCCGTTTTCGGATCGATCAACAAAGGTCGATAGACTTCGATCCGATCTCCACACTCCACCCTTCGTTTTGCATCGACCCGTTCGCAGAATACACCCAACTCACAGGTAGCCAGATTGAGGGTTGGAACCCATTCCGCTAACCCCGAAAGGCGAACTGCTTCCAGCACACTGACACCTGGATAGACTTCTAGCCGAATTACGATCTGATACTCCGGGCGAGCATATGCCACTTCCACTGGTATTGTTTGGTGAGGTTCATTCATGCTGTCACGTGGAAAATTCAAGCATCCAAGCAGGGAAATAGCACAGCAGGAGGGATATCCATTATTTCAACCTTAATATATGCAAAGCCATACTGGTTCAAGCAAGCTTCCCTATCTAAAATTCAACTCACCGGGGACCATAGATCTGGCGGGCGCGCTTGACGAAAGCATCGACCAGCGAAGCCACGATTTGCCCGAAGACCGGTCCAACCGCCAGCGCCAGCAGGCGATTGGAAAAATTAAATTCCATATCCAGAGAAATTTTACAAGCCGTATCCCCCAGCGGATCAAACCGCCAGATACCATACAGATGACTGAATGGGCCATTGACGAGATTGATTTCAATCAGCTTGTCCAGCTGCATCAAGTTATGTGTGGTAAAAGATTTATGCACCCCACCCTTGGCCAACTCGATCATTGCACGCACCTCGGTTTCACCGCGTTCGAAAACCTGAGTCGATCGGCACCAAAGTAGAAAATCCGGGTAATGTTCAATATCATTGACTAGTTCAAACATTTCATGCGGAGTATGAGGTACTAACGCATCACGATGAAGGATTGTCATAACATTATCCAGAATTCATCAGAATTGCCGCCAAGCATTTAGAAAAATAAACCATACTGCCATGGCCGCAGTGTTTGTCAACAAAGATGTCGTGTCCATTGATTATGTAGTCTTGAGTATCTACTGATCCTCAGCTCATAATTCTTTCGGTGGGTTTAATAGCAAAATCTACGCCCTCATCAAGGCGCTCAGCAACCCTATCGCTTTCACGCTTACTGGCGGCGAACATGCCGACATCACCCAAGCCCCGGCGTTACTCGAAAAAGTGAGCAGATGGACACCCTTGTGTCGGCATAGATATCCGATCCGCTGAAACGAAGAGCCATCCTATCAATGGACAGAAAGTAAACGAGGAATGCCATGCTACAGTGGGGACTGCAAAGAACAGATTGTCCGTAAGATAATGCTGCCAAACGCCTAGTTAGCCGCCCAGCTCAGCCGAGATAGCGGTGTCAGTGAGCAGATCCTTTATAATGGACGTCGTGAGGGGGAAGGTGCCAGCAGATCCATCTTCCCCAGAACGCTGGACTGGCTATTTTACAACAGGCTGGCGGGAGTCCTGACTCCAGTCCTTTGCCGTGGAACATAGTACGAGTAGCGCCACGTTCCAAGTGGCGGGCGAAGTTGGGGGGGGGAAGGATACTTCGATGATGAAGTACATGAATGAACTGGAGGATGAGAACCGGTGGCTGAAGAAAATGTATGCTGACTAACAGCTCAGGGCGGAGATAGCCAAGGAGGCATTGGCAAAAGGTAGCGAGACCCTCTTCGACGCGAAGATATCCCGCAAGCAAGCGGCCTTGTCCTTTGGCGCCAGGATGCGCCATCTGCCTGGCCTTTGGCGTCAGTGAAACGAGTTACCGGTACCCACCGCTACTCTTGGATGAGAACGAAGAGATCGCCGATTGGCTAATCCGGCTGGCACATCACCCGAATGACTGGGGTTTTGGCCTGTATCGTGACTATCTGGATAACGTCAAGGACTTTGACTAACCACAAACGCATCTACTGGATTGACTGTGAATACCCTGGATCAGATCATCGAATGGCGGAGAAAACCTAAGGGGCGTTAATAATACGCCTCCTCAGAAAAATTCGTGAGCAGCTTCCGGTACAGGTAACGCTCCCAGTGCGTGATATAAAGCGATTTCAGCTG
>CAZUKD010000073.1:0-3147 GCA_964620825.1 uncultured Ectothiorhodospiraceae bacterium | reverse complement strand
ACTTTGAAAAACAATGTTTGTTCAATTTTACAGAAGAAAAGTTGCGCTGCCTGCTGCACTAACTCGCGTTAACCCAAGGCGATAACCGTTTCATTAATCGACCGGACAGCCCGTCCGGTCGATTAGGGTCGTTTCAGGTGGAAGCCCGGCTAGCCCGTTTCCTTTCATGTTCAAGAAGAAGTTTTTTGCGCAAGCGGATATGTCGGGGGGTAACCTCAACCAGCTCATCATCATCAATAAATTCAAGCGCTTGCTCGAGCGTCAGCCGGATTGGTGGGGTGAGTAGGATGTTTTCATCTGTGCCAGACGCACGAATATTGGTCAGCTGCTTGGCCTTGAGCGGGTTGACTACCAAGTCATTATCGCGTGAGTGGATGCCGATAATTATGCCTCCATAGACCTCTTCACCCGGCCCGATGAACAGCCGCCCACGATTTTGCAGATTGAACAGTGCATAAGCCAGTACCTTGCCCACCCCATTGGCAATCAGAACACCATTGGTGCGTTGTCCGAAGTTACCCCGTTTCAGTGGTGCGTAATGGTCGAAAACGCTATATAACAGGCCGGTACCTTGGGTCGTGGTCAGGAATTCAGTACGAAAGCCGATCAGGCCGCGGGCCGGAATCAGATAGTCCAGGCGGATACGCCCTTTGCCATCTGGAATCATATCCTTGAGATCGCCACCGCGTTCACCAAGCTTTTGCATTACGCCACCCTGGTGTCCTTCTTCGATATCCACAGTGACTTGCTCGTAAGGCTCCTGTTTCTCCCCGTTGATCTCGCGAATAATCACTTCCGGGCGGGAAACCCCTAGCTCATAGCCTTCCCGCCGCATATTTTCGATCAGGACAGATAAATGCAGTTCGCCGCGGCCGGAAACCTTGAATTTATCCGGATCGTCGGTTTCCTCGACACGCAAGGCGACGTTGTGAACCAGCTCGCGGTCAAGGCGCTCACGGATCTGCCGACTGGTGACAAACTTGCCGTCGCGCCCGGCGAAGGGTGAAGTATTGACCTGGAAAGTCATACTCACTGTCGGTTCATCGATCGTAAGGGGTGGCAAGGCTTCGATTTTGGCTGGATCACACAAGGTGTCGGAAATATTCAGTGAACTTATACCGGTAAAAGCGATGATGTCTCCTGCCGTAGCTTCGGCGACTGCTATCCGCTCCAGGCCATGGAAACCGAGTACCTGCAGTACCCGCCCCTGACGACGTTTGCCTTCGTGATCGATGATGACCACGGATTGATTGGGGTGAATGTGGCCACGGGTCACCCGGCCGATGCCGATAACGCCGACATAGCTATTGTAATCCAGCAAGCTGACCTGCAACTGGAAAGGACCATCCAAATCCACATCGGGGGAGTTGGCGTGCTCGATGATTGCCTCGAATAGCGGCGTCATGTCACCGTCATGGACATCAGAATCAAGACCGGCATAGCCATTTAGCGCAGAGGCATAGAGAATGGGAAAATCAAGTTGTTCGTCCGTGGCGCCGAGGCGATCGAACAGATCAAAGGTCTGATTAACCACCCAGTCCGGACGCGCACTGGGTCGATCGATTTTGTTGATGACGACAATGGGGCATAACCCCTGGGCAAGCGCCTTCTGAGTGACGAATCTCGTCTGGGGCATGGGTCCATCCACGGCGTCTACCAGGAGCAGGACCGAATCGACCATTGACAGCACGCGTTCTACCTCACCGCCGAAATCTGCATGTCCGGGCGTATCAACGATATTGATGTGGTAGTCATTCCAGTCAATGGCGGTATTTTTAGCCAAAATTGTGATGCCTCGTTCGCGTTCGATGGCGTTGGAATCCATAATTCTTTCCACAAGTTCCGCGCGGCTGTCAAAAGTTCCGGATTGCTGGAGCAGTTTGTCTACCAGCGTGGTCTTGCCATGGTCGACATGGGCAATAATGGCAATATTTCGAATATGTGAGGTTGTGGTCATAATAGTATCTGTTTACGGTAAAAGTGAGCGATTGTATCTGGATTGGCGGCAATGTGCATGGATTTGCTTGACACTCACGTAACGTACAACAATCTATCTACTAAATAGGTAAGAACTTATATAGCCCTGGGTAGATCTTCGCCCGGAGGTGAGCAGGTTGCGGCTAAATAACTCTTTTGCCGTTCTGTCGGGAAACAGGAACGGGATTAGTGGTTGATGTGCATACATTTAACGTTGGAGGAGGTGAAGATCGATCCTGGTCTGGAGGGGCGTTTAAATACCACGATTAAGTCCTCACCGACCCTATGTGTAATCAGCCGGATTGATGGCTCATCATATCCTATTGGCTAATGATGTATATCGCCAAATCTGATCAGCTATTTGACTTTCGGAAAGAGTTCTTCGGCAATATTTGCATCCTGCTTAAGGATACGCATCCACACTGGAAACAGGTTATTTTCCTCACGCCGTTCATGCTTGGCCAGCTAGCCTGAAATGATAGCGAAGAATGACGCCAATAGCTGGCGTCATCAATGTCTTCGGTGAGCATTTCTTCGATCAGAACGATCAGCATGATCGAAATGGGATCATCGCTGCGGGGTGAACGGGGCAAGTCGAGTACGGGTACAATTATCTCATTTTTAGCCTGAATATGATTGTGTAGGCGCTGGGTGTATTCCAGGAAAGACGGTAACACGGCTTCCGCCTGTCAATCCAAAGTAGAAATTTCCTCTTTTGGGAGTATTCGAGGTTCAATTATCACCAGGGAGGGTCAAGGGCAGGTTTCCATGCCATGCGCTGAGTCTGCCGGCCTGGTCGACGGCCTGATTAATTTATTTGCTATCCTTAATGGTAAGTGGGGCTTTCTTGCGTTTCCATGTTTCATAGCTGTCGGGTTCCGTAAGTTTACGTATTCTTTTGACAAACAATTCCGGGTGGCTGCGCTGCCATCCCTTCATGGCTTCGATGGGGGTGTGATGCCCTATGGCTTTTTGTGGGATGTATTGATTGTAGAGTACGGCATAACGCTTGAGTGTCGTACTCAATTGTTCTGCACTGTTGAAGTGGGTGGTGTGCAATACCTCGCTGATACGCCCGTTAAAGCGTTCGGCCATGCCGTTGGTCTGCGGGTGGCGTGATGCTTCTCCATGCAGGAGGCGAGAAACGTGCTGCCTGCTTCCCTGCCGGAT
>CAZUKD010000072.1:0-3224 GCA_964620825.1 uncultured Ectothiorhodospiraceae bacterium | reverse complement strand
AGACGACTCTCTCACCCCCTCTTCAGACTCATTTATGGATTGGGGAATACTGAGGTTTATCCAGAGTTTCATCATTTGTCCTAACAACCGCCACCCCGATACTCACAGTCACTCGCAATGAAGCGCTCCGATCCGAATCGGGACCAAACTCAAGCTCTGCGATGCGCTGCCGCAAAAATTCAGCCGTATATCGTGTTTGCGGCACCCCTGCCCGGGCAGGGGTGCCGCAAACTCTTCACCGCCAATTCGACCGAATATACAACGCTGCGCCAGCACATCCTGCATGGCCTGAGCGATCCCCCGCAGTATCTCATCTCCCGCCGCATGTCCATGGGCGTCATTGATCTGTTTGAAATGATCAGCATCAAGGAGCAGAACACTATTGGGTTCGCCTGTTTGAACTCGCTTTACCAGATATCTCTCGGCTTCATCGAAAAAGGCCCGCCAGTTAGGAATTCCGGTTAAGACATCGCTTCCGGCCAGCCGTTTGAACTGACGTACCGCATGTTTCCGGGTGCTGATATCCATGAAGCTGACCAGAAGGGCGGCTTGCCCTTGATAATTTACCCGACTGGCTGCCAGCAACACCTCAAGTGGCTCTCCCTGGATGGTCCTCAGCTCGACATCCAGGCCACTGATATGGCCGTGTTCCATGGCCTTGGAAAGAACACGCACTCGATCTTCCGGATGCAGATAAAAATCTGGGCTGTAAAGCTCACTCAAAGGGCAGTTCCCGACACCGAAAACTTCGCGTGCAGTCTGCTTAGACTGCAATACACGGCCGCTCTCCAATTCTGTCAGTACCATCGGTATCGGTGCTGCCTCGAACAGCTGCTGAAAATTCTCTTCATTTTCCCGTAATCGACAGCTTACCTGCTCATACTGGACAATTTCATCGCGCAACCGTTGCGTCAATGCTTCCTGGATTTGCAAAGACCAGAACTCCATACGTTGGGAGCGATTATTCATACGTGCAAATTGCAACCCCAAAATATTGGCCAGTATCAGAATCAACAAGGGAATAAGGATATTCTCTCCTGAATGGCCCGGCTCAAAGCCGATCAGAGCAACGAAAGCGATACTAAAAAAAACTGGGACCCAAATCTGGAGGCTACTTAGAATCGGCAGGAAAAGATAGAGAACCAGCACGATCGCCAGGGCACTCATGGTATGAAAAGACGCATTCCCGCCATGAATCAACACTACGGCAAGGAAAGCCGTAGCGATATAAATTTCGAACAACAGTACCCAGCGGGCGAAGGCGGGGGCTGGATACGCTCCCGGCGCGACGACTCATGAATACCAGGATCAGTGCAAAAACGATCGCACCCAGCCTTAAGCCGGACAGCAGAGTGAAAAGCGGGTCGCCAGCAAAAGCCTCATAATCATAAATGATGGCCAGGGCGAACAAACCCCCTCCCGCCAACACCGTCCAGCATAGCTGCCGGAGAATCAGCGTACGGCGCGCATAGCGAAAATTCCTTTCATCGCCGGCATCATTAAAATGCCCATTCCAGGCATAACTGACCACATTGGAAATATCGCCCTTCATCACTCCTCTCGGGATCCCGGGATAACAAAACCCTAATAAAATTATTATATCCTGGATGTAACCGCTCAGCACCCCAAGTTATGCATTTAATACCTAAATCCTGCAAGTGGCTTTTTCACGCCTACTGCTCGCGTATACCCTTATTAATTAGTGTGGTTATATGGATAGCTTCCGCCCATATTTTATGAATTTTGGGGCATGGTTCAGCCTTGATGGCGCGAAATGTGCGCCATCAGGTTATTTGGCCGATTTCAGGGTGTGCTGAATCGCGGCAGATGCAATCCTCAGCCGAACACGTGGATACAGGGTTTTGGGTAGAGGTTCAGGTCAACCCGACGCGCAGCCAGCTATCCCAAGGTTTCAGGTGCAATAGATCAGCGGGTATTTTCAACGTTATCTGTCTGCCACCGCAGATCAGTTTGTCTGCCATGCGTATCATAAAAGCACGGATGCTGGCTATTTCCCAGCGCATCAATTGTTTGTCACCATTGGTGAGCGCCATCCAACGAACCGTATTATAAGCAAGAATAGCACATTGGAATAATGCAGTGCTGGCCAGAAAATCTTTCATTTTGATATGCGCTATGCCCATCTGATTCCTGGCTTCATCAATCCAGGTTTCGCAGGTAGCGCTCGCCGTACTTCTTGTGTGCGGCCTATGGTGTAAGGTTTTCGGTTGTCACATAGCAGAAATAATCATCCGCCTGCCTATCCAACAGCTTGCCCTGACGGTTATCTTCATCTTTGAGCCTGCGTACGGCTACGAATGTTCGCCCCCGAGTCCATGTGCCACCACGATGTGTAAACTGTGCCTGCTCCCAATCGTCATGCCCGGCAATAGGTGACCCTTTCTTTTCTTCAAGCAGGCCGACCAGACCCTCAAGCTTCACTTTGATCAGATAGCCATCACCGCAACGCATCCAGGCCTGAAGGATCTCTTTGGCTGCGGCACAAAAGCCAATTGAGGATTGTAGGAAGGTGCGCCGCGCTGATGTGGGTTATATCCGCCTGCCGCTCCTGCCTGCTTTTTGCCATACGCAGTTTTAACTGTGGAATCGGCATCAATCTACATAGACCCCCGCATCAGACGCGATGTAAATGCTCTGGCTCATTTCCAGGTCCGACCGCGCATCACATGGTTGAATGTTTCCATTTGATAAATAGGCTTTGCACTGACCGTTTTGAAGATGCGCCCCAGGAGGGTCGAATCCATCATGTATTGCCAACCACCCAGTTGACGCAGAGCGCTATCGCCCCAAACTCGAATACTTTCATCAACACTGCTGGCTCCGGCGATCAGGCTGAGAAGATTTAACTCCACGGCATCAGATCACTGATAGCAGGCATTGTCGGCTCTTGAATACCGAACAACCTTATGAAAAGCATCTCTGAACCCCAGTTTGCCCGGAAACTTCATCGCCGGAATCAATCCGGCATGGGTTGTCAGATTCTTGCCTGTGTTCTCAGTGGTTACCTTACGCATGGATTTGCGGGTACTGTCTGATGTAGATTTACTCACTGAAAAGGTGACTCCTTTATTTTTTGATTGAGTTGCCAACCCTTGCAGGAGTCTACTTTTTTGACTTACATTGTCAGTGGATTGCAGGATCTGGGTATCAGTAAACAGGTGGCCCTGCATCCACGCTCCCACACCAAGGGATCACACAGCACC
>CAZUKD010000071.1:0-3380 GCA_964620825.1 uncultured Ectothiorhodospiraceae bacterium | reverse complement strand
GATCAGGTCGCCGCTTGACTCAACGGGTCAAACACCACTTTTGACAATAACTCCTACAGGCGAGGTTGTGGCTAAACCCGCCAAAAGAATTACGGGCTGAAGATCAGTAGATCCGCAAGGCTGCGTAATTAATGGACACGACATCTTTGTTGACAGACGCCGTGGTGATGAACCTGGCAGTCCTGTTGAAGATCTTTTTTGTGCTTGGTAAAAGAGGTTTTGTAGTATTGTGGATCCCCTATTGCAAGGGGCGGAGAGACGAGTCCGTTATCAGCGGACATACGATACCCGGCAACGCAGCTATCTGTATCAGATGGCAACGTGCTGACCTTCTGGGTAGGCTTTAGATAACCTATTGGAAGTTAACCGATTAGACTGACATAGGATTCTGAACACTCCCAAGCCTGTGGGGGCTATTGCTCCGACAAAAGAGCCTTTAAAAGCTAATCTGGGTCGTGGGGCATCTTATTTTACTGGAGGCTATTGAAAAACACCTGATAAAGGCTTCGATACGACTCTCTATGTTTGATGCAGCCCTGAATCACTATGGGCAACCGATTGGCCTTACCTTACAGGTTGCGTAACTGTCAGTTTGTCAGTCTGTGATCTGGTGATGGGTGCTCGGCATCGAATGGGGGTTTTCTGGTACACACGGTCTTGTAGAAAGCATTTGCAGATCGTCAATGGTCTCGATTTTTGCTTTCTTTATCGGTCATACTGAGCTCTTTCATCTTTCGAGTCAGGGTATTACGTCCCCAGCCCAACAGGTGCGCTGCTTCCTGGCGATGATAGTGCGTATATTGTAGGGCAATTTCTATCAGCAGGCGTTCAAGGCGCGGTATTACGGCATTAAGCAGGGGTTCTTCCGTTCCAATATGTCGTTTAGCCCACAAGGCTAGAGGTGATTCCCAGTCGAGCGCAGCTACTGTTGCGGGTTCTGGGTGGCGCAGTTCGGGCGACAGATCCTCCAGACACAGTTCATTCCCAGCTGCCATGACAGTTAACCGCCGACAAGTGTTCTGCAGTTCCCGGACATTCCCTGGCCAGCGATAATTCATCAGGAAGTGAGTGACTTCAGGTAGTGGATGTTTGGGTGTAGTTTGGAGTTCAATAGCTGCCTGTTGCAGGAAATAATCAAGCAGTAAGGGAATATCTTCAGTCCGTTCACGCAATGGGGGGAGGCGGAGGCGAATGACATTCAGCCGATGCAGGAGGTCCTCTCGAAATAGACCTTCCACGACTCGCTGCCCCAGATTCTGGTGAGTAGCCGTGATTATTCTGACATCAACCCGAATTGGTGAATGACCTCCAACCCGATAAAATTCACCATCGGCTAGTACTCGCAGTAGTCGGGTTTGCAGCTCAAGGGGCATATCGCCGATTTCATCGAGGAATAGGGTGCCTCGATCTGCTTGTTCAAATCGTCCATGACGGAGTGTTTGTGCGCCCGTAAAGGCCCCTCGCTCATGCCCGAATAACTCTGATTCCAGCAGATCTCTCGGGATGGCCGCAGTATTCAGTGCAATATATGGCCCTGAGGAGCGTGGACTGTGTTGATGCAGAGCACGGGCAATCAATTCCTTTCCGGTACCAGATTCTCCAGTAATCAATACCGTAATATGGGAGCGTGCCAAACGCCCGATAGCACGGAATACCTCCTGCATTGCCGGTGCCTCACCAATGATACCGGTGACCGATATTTTGGCTTTTTCTGGGCGCGGAAGATCTTCTTCTTGTGTGCGCTTGATGGCTCGCCGGGCGAGCTCTACCGCCTCATCAAGGTCGAAAGGCTTTGGTAGATAATCGAATGCACCACCCTGGTAAGCAGCAACTGCGGCGTCCAAGTCAGAGTGTGCAGTAATAATAATAATTGATAGCTTTGGATGTTGTGCATGAATGGTTTCCATTAACTCCATTCCATCCATTCCTGGCATACGGATATCACTGATAATAGCCTGTGGCTGCACCAGTTTGAGGTTAGCGAGGACCTGATTAGCATCAGCGAAACTGCGAACTTCGAAACCGGCATTACCGAGGGCGCGCTCTAAAACCCACCGGATGGAGCGATCGTCATCGACGATCCAGATTGATCCTTTGCCTGATGCGTTCATGCAGACCGACCCACCGGTAACAGCAAGGTGAAAATCGTATGCCCCGGTAGTGACTGGCATTCGATGACTCCCCCCTGTTGGGTAATAAGAGATTGAGCTATGGCCAACCCCAACCCTGTTCCATCTAGTTTGCCAGATACCATCGGGAAGAAAATTCGATCCTTGAGATATTCTGGAATGCCAACTCCGTTATCATGAATCTCGATTGAGCCCACTAGTCGATAATGCACTTCTCCAATGGAGTAATTCCTGAGAATTCGGGTCCTTAGTAGGATCTCCCCCCCATCAGCTACGGCATGCAGGGCATTTTGCACTATATTTAGGATCGCCTGAATGAGCATATCCTGATCGATAGAGATATCAGGAATACTGGGATCATAATCTGACTTCAGAGTAATGCCTCGCGGCATCTCGGCCTCTATGAGCTGATATACCCGATCCAGTGCTTCGTGGATATTAACCTGGACCGGATGCGGGCGGCTGTTCGGGCTCAGCATGCGGTCAACCAGGTGGCACAGGCGATCGGCTTCTCGCATGATAACCTGCGTATATTCGCGTAAGTATTCCGAATTCAGTTCCCGATCCAGTAATTGGGCAGCACCGCGCAATCCTCCGAGTGGATTTTTTATTTCATGTGCTAGTCCACGCAATAGCCGGCGGGTGGCCCCCTGCTGGCTAAGTAAATATTTTTCCTGGGTAATACGCAGCTGTCGGTCAATCCCTTGCATTTCCAGCATAACGCCAGCTGGCCTTTTACCGTTCATATGAGGGGAAATATGATAATCAATGGTCGTTGGATCTCCGTCGAGGATTTGTAGGTGCTTTTCCCGCTCAGATAGTGCTTGAGCGTTATCCAAGGATGATCGCAAAGCCTTGATAATTTCTTGATTGACCGGAAAAATTTTTTGTGCCGGCATTCCCAAAATGCTGGCTTCACCATGATTTAGCAGTATTTCAGCGGCTGGATTCAGATAACTGACATGTAGGCTATCATCAAATAGGAGAATGGCCGTACTCATTTCATCCAGAATGACATTGAGTTTTGATTTATCCATGCTGATCTTATTTAAGAGAGTTATAACCGGACCTGGTGTTTGAGGAGTTGAAAAAGAGCGGCGTATCGGGTTGATTTGTAGTTGTGAAACAAACAAACAACCTGAGGAGATACGCCACTATGAGCAAGAATAACGTGGTTGAGCTGGCAGGTCGAGAGGAGCCTTGTCCAATATGAAATGAGTCTGAAGCTGGAAGAGGAACCGTTCATGATGG
>CAZUKD010000070.1:0-3482 GCA_964620825.1 uncultured Ectothiorhodospiraceae bacterium | reverse complement strand
AAAGATCGACCTGAACTCTTTGTTGGACGTCCAAAGAACCAGACGGGACCGGACACCTAGAATCAGCCGTTGACAGGTCAATACATATCAGGGGCCTACCACACGCCATGGTCATTATCAGATAATTATGTATATTTTAATGGCTGACTCATTAACTGATTAACAGCGACTTTTCTAATTGAATTGGCGGAGAGGGAGGGATTCGAACCCTCGTGGGACGCTATGCCCCCAACCGATTTCGAGTCGGTGCCGTTGTGACCACTTCGGTACCTCTCCCCGGCGAACTAGTTTAGCAAAGCAATCAAATCTCAGAAAGGCTAAAATTTTGGTAACCATTCAGCCCGTTCTGTTATGAACAGCCACATCAGGCATCACCCATTGTCATGAACACCGGATGCTTTCCCTGAAAGAGCAGTGTCAATGCCTGCGTGGCCATTATGCCCTGCTTGCGATACGTTGACAGATAACTAGCGAACCCGACAAAAAACCTTTGCCCCCTCCATAGAGCGAAAGCAACCGGAGATCTTCTGCTGTACCTTGGTTATATACCCAAAGCACTTCGTGGGGCAGGCTCTACGCAGATTGTTCTCACCCTGATGGTTGGTGAAGGGAACGCTCCACTGCCATGAAAGACCCCAAAACGATACGAGCACTCTTTGCATTCCCCGGCTTTACCGCCTCATCGAAATTGGTGGGTGTATTGGGTGATCGGTATGCCTGCATCATTCAACTCAAGAGGCGAAAAAAACGGCCATCTGTTCGCACTGTGGACACCGGTGCCGCAGGCGTTACGACAAAAAGATCCTGCGAGCACGTGATCTCCCGGTTGCCGGATGGCGAATCTATTCGGAATTCGAACGCCGGCGGGTTCGTTGCCCGAGGTACAACGGCATGCATGCAGAGCACCTCGACTGGCTGGCTGGGAACCCGCGCTATACCCAATGCTTTTCAATCCCTTCCATTTGTACGTATCCGGAAGACTCCGCAGAACATCACTTACCCGGTAACGTCGCATCTCTAGCCGACCCTGTCCTTTGTCCAGTTCTTCTTCATAATCGTAGTCGATGTTCCTGAAGTCGTTGGCTTGCGCTGTCACAAAAAAATCCTCAACCGCATCATGAAGCTTGCTCTGATTGCCTTTTAAGCCCAGTACATAATCCCCTTGCTGATCAATCACCTGTTCAGCGATGGCTCGCTGACAAGCCAGCGCGTCAACGGTGACGATGCATCCCTTTAGCTCCAGTAATTTCAGGAGTTTGGGGATCGCCGTAATCTCATTGGACTTGTCCTGTCACTTATTGGCCCGGCACCATGCGGTTGGCGCAGGCCCATGCACTGACCATGTGCAGCGGATTGCGGTTGTTCTTGTGATCACGTGATCCCCGGGCCGTTTTACCATCCACGGCAATGATTTCTCCACCTGTGGCTCCCACCACTGATTGTATCCAACGCATAAAGCATTCACGAAAACCTGTCGCTGATATCCTTGAAAGAACATAGGCAATGCAGTTATGGGATGGGACTTCGTTTTCAAGAGCAATGTGTTGGCGGAGCCAGGCCAATTTTTCCTTGCCAAAATCCTCTATCGCTTCCCAACCATCAGCTCCACTGGCAACTGCTGATACAGTAAGTACGATGATGTCTATTAAGCTATGTCGCTTGTGACGCTCGATTTCGGGGTTCTGTAATGAAGAAAAATGCTCTATTTATGCTGGGAGCCATGAGAAACTCCTGATGCTGTTTCTCGTAATGATCTCCTGATTTATTGCATTTACTCAAATTTTAATGCGGCGGCTCTGTATAGGTGACTGTTAGGCAGGATTTGCTACCTTCAATTCTGTTAAACTCGAACAGATTAAATGACGACGGATGCAGGTCACGAATGAACGATATTCTGATCATCGGCGCTGGAATTACTGGCTTGGTCCTGGCCTGGGAATTAGCCAGGAAGGGCGTTCAGGTACGAATTCTTGAACAGCAAGCGCAGGTGGGCGGAAATATCCGCTCATTACGTGAACAAGGTTATCTGGTCGATCTTGGCCCCAATTCTCTGCTTGAGCGGCCTGGCGAGGGGGTGGCAAGGTTGATTGGCGCCCTGGATATAGAAAAACAGGTCGTGGTGGCCAACCCTGCAGCCAAACGCCGCTATATCAGTTTTCACAATCATCTGGAAGCTCTGCCCACAACGCCTTGGGCGCTATTGTGCTCCCCTTTGTTTAGCATGGGATCACTATTGCGTTTACTTGGTGAACCCTGGCGCAAACCCGTGGACAAGGAAGAAAGTGTGGCTGAATTCGTGCGACGGAGACTGGGGCAGGAATTCCTGGATTGGGCGGTGGATCCATTCATTTCCGGAGTTTATGCCGGGGATGCGGAGCAATTGTCGGTACGAGCTGCCACAGCACGCATTTATGCGCTAGAAGTAGAGGCTGGGTCGTTGATAAAAGGCGCTTTGCTCCGTAAGCGCCGGGGGCGCACCGGTGGGCCGGTGCCACAGGGGCGCTTGATCGGATTTCGTGAAGGATTGCAGGAATTACCACAAGCTATAGCCAAAACTCTGGGTGATCGACTGCATGCAGGAGTTCAGGTGCGAGCTTTGCGCCGCATTGGTGGCCATTGGGTCGTGGATACATCCAAGGCGTCCTATGAGGCGCGCCATCTGGTGTTGGCCATACCCGCCTATGCGGCAGCAGATTTGCTGGAGCCGCATAGGCATGATCTAGCTGAAGATTTACGTGGTATTACCTACCCAGGAGTGGTTAATTTGGCGCTGGGGTTCCCGCGCTCAGCCGTGGCTCATCCACTTGATGGTTTTGGTGCTCTCATTTCATCCCGAGAAGGCAAGGATACGCTGGGTGTGCTGTTTTCATCCACGCTTTTCCCAGGGCGCGCTCCAGAAGGGCATGTGTTGCTGACTGCATTTATTGGCGGCGCGCGAAATTCAGATATTCACACCTTGAATGATAAAGCCCTGGTCAGTCGAGTATTGGCGGATATTCATCCCTTGCTACAGCTAAACGGGGATCCGGATTTTATCCATGTAGCTCGCTGGCCGCGGGCGATACCTCAATATACCCTGGGTCATCTTGAACGTCTAGGGCGTATCGACGCCATACGCAAGGACAAGGATTTGCCAGATATCGACCTACTCGGCAACTGGTGTGGCGGCATTGCCGTAGGTGATTGCGTCAACAATGCACTGGCTTTGGGAGAAAGGCTGATGGAAAAGACTGAATAAAGGTATCGGCTTCCGGACAGATCATTGGTTGCAATACTGATTACAGTTGCGCGGTGCTGGAAGAACTCATGTGCGGGGATGGGAGTTGTACCCGAACAAAATGGTCTGGTACAAACCACCTTAATCGTGGAGGTAGCTACTCGATGGAAGTCTGATTACATTTACTTGCGAGGTGTTGGCAAACTCTGAGCTTCCAGGCCGTATTAACGCTAAATAGCGATACCGTGATTATGGAAATCACAGC
>CAZUKD010000069.1:0-3730 GCA_964620825.1 uncultured Ectothiorhodospiraceae bacterium | reverse complement strand
GGTTCCCTGTGGCTGAAATTTAAGCATTACCTCAACTTATTGAGAAGTTACATATCCCGCATATGATTTCGGATGGAAAATTCCGTGAGGATTTATACTACCGCATCAATGCCGTTCCCCTTTCCATGCCATCCCTGCGCCAGCGGCCGGAAGACATCCTGCCCATGGCCGGGGCCTTTCTGAAGCGCTTCATGGCAGATGCGGGGAAGACGGGTATTACGCTTTCCGCCGAGGCCGAAAACCGGCTGCAACAGCACCCCTTTCCCGGCAATGTGCGCGAGCTTGAGAACCTGATACAGCGCCTTGTCAGTGGCACAGGCAACAATCGCGTGCTCTCCGGCAATGAGATTGCCGAGGCCCTGCTATCCGTCCGCACCGCATCGTCTGCACACCCTGTCCGCCACCCTGCCGATAGCACACCGCAGCGCAGCGAACGGCTGGAAATTGCGCTGGATGAACTTCCTGCCCTGATAGCAGCCATGCGAATTGATATGAACGATCCGTCGCTGGCAGGGATTAAGCCACGGCTTGAGTCTGCATTCAGGGAATTGCTACAGCGCACGGCAGGCGCCGCTCTGGAGCGCTGCCGCGACCCGGTTTCGGGTGCGCTCAACCGCCAGCGCGCCATGCAGTTGCTTACCGGCGACGCAGGGCTGAAAGGCAAGGCCCCAGCCCGCGTGATCAACGAGATCTCAGGAAGGAAGCAGGATAGCAAAGTTACAGATCAGGATATGGAAGAACTGGTGGCGGCCTGGCGAGGAGAAGCTGGCGATGTTGATGAATCCCGCAAGAAGAATCTGCTCGACCTGAGCGGAAAGCTGGATTTCCGGACGGATTACGATCACAAGGCAATGAGGACATTGAGGTGATTGCTTCGGTGAGGCCGCTGCAACAGTTGCGCTGGAAACGGGGTGATTGAGCCCTGTTTTTGAGAGAGGTGGAGTTGTGAGTGAAAAAAGCCCGGTTATAAGTGCGTTAAGTGCCATTGTCGGCGATCATGCTGATATCGTCGTCAGTTCATACCTCAGAGACTTTGATCAACTGTGGGGCGTAGAACCGGGTGGCGATTTTCTTTCGGACATAGCCCGGGAAATCGTGAGGTGGGAAGATGAACGGGCCCGGATTGTGGTCTGGGATGGCATCCCGCCCGGAGACACCGGTGCGGTTGATACTTCCCGATATCTGACGCCGATTGACTGGGCGGTTGCACTCTCTCTTTCCATCGACGAGGCAGTTGCCGATGGTGAAGAATATCCACCGGTGCGTATCTTCATACTCGACCTCGCTTCCCAGAATGTGTCTCAGGCAGACAGCGTGCAATTCGTTCATGATTTTCCCAAGCGCGCCATCATGTCCATGCCCTGGATCCGAATCTTCCGCCCGGCATCAGAGGATGGCAAACAATGGGATGCGGAGAATCTGATTGCCAGTATTACTGACGCTGCGAAGCCGAACGGTGCGAAGGTTGTCAGCATGGTGAGCGGGCGGGTTCCTACCATGCGCGAAGCTTTCGCCAATGCAAAGCCTGATCTGGGAATCGTGAAACGAATCTGGGCCGCATCCCTGACCAAACCCTCCAGGGTGGACGATCATCATGCCCTGGCCAATCTTATCGGCCCCCTGCTGTTGCTGGGTGATGAGCCCAATAAGCGGGATGCGCATGTTCTAGCGCTGTGGAGCCTGATGCGGTCCGCCGGACTGTTTAAGAGCATGGATGGAACTGAGGATGAAACAAGCAAGCTGCTGACGAAGGAAACTTCATGGATCACCTGGTGGGAGGAAGGCTGGCGGAAAAAACTTGAATGGCTTAGTCACGGGGATATAAAGCTCAAATTTCTTGTGCTGGATGATCAGTGGCGTGATGGCTGGGGGGAAGTGATCTGCAAGGCAGTCGGAGTTAAATACTACCCACCTGAGCCAGCGGGATCAAAGAAGGAAAACGCCTTCCTTGATATATGGCGCGATGATGAGTTCGATATGGAAGATGATGACTATGAGGATGACCTTGATGAGGCGGAATATGGTGCGGACGATTCCGATCAGGGTGAACTCAATAATGTTGATTTTGTGGAGGACGAACCCGATGCTGCAAGCCAGGATCTGCATATACAGGTCAAGGCGTGCAACTCCGCGGATTGGCTGGTTGAGAAACTCAAAAAACTTTTGGATGATACTACCGACCACAAGTTCAAATTACGGCTGGATGATAATGGCGAAGACTGCCAGGAGATTCTCTTCCTTGATCTCCGGCTCTTTTCCGGAAAGGCGGTAGACAAGGAAGCTGTATTTATCAAACGCCTGACAGCAATTGCAAGGCAATTGAATGAGACGGGCAGCCTTCCCTGGCCGGGTTTTGCGGAAGAAGAACTTACTGACATTGAACGCTGGGTGGCTGATGTTGAGGTTGGGAAGGAGCCTGGCAAGCTTCGCGATGATCCCATATACCATATCGCCCTCACCTTGCTACCGCGAATTATCTCCCTCGTAGACCTTTCCTACCCCATTATCCTGTTTTCCTCCACCGGCCGGCGGGAGATCATCGAGAAATTCAAAAACCACGGCAATATTATCACCGATTTTGACAAGCCCCGCCTGACGGGCGTGCTTCCCGGTGATATTGCTAGACAAATGAGTGAACAGTTTGTAACGGCTATTGAAAGGGCTATTGCCTTGCTGGCAGGCAGATCGGTGATTAATACGCTGCCGAAGGAAGGAAAGCGGTCAAAAAAGAGTTCCTATAATCTTGTGCAGATATTTATCGACGAGAGTGGAGAAACAACCTCTAAATACTTCACTGTTGGCGGGTTGGTTGCGTTGTATCCAAGTCGGGAGGCCAGAAAAAAGCTGAACTGCGCTATCGCTAAAATAATGCCTCGGCCAGACTCTCCTGACTGGAAAGATAATAAATTTCAAAGAGGGGCATTAAATATTGGGAAGACATTTGCTGAAGCTATCATCCAATGCGCTAACGATAATCAGGTAGAATTACGCGCATTCTCGATAACCTCGGAACAAAACGACTTTGCTAGAATAAATTTCAGGCAAGCTGGCGTGGACGCAGGAGGGGTGCTTGATAATCGTTACCGCACTCAGCTCAGGACTGTCCTTGAAGCCATGTTATTCCAGATTTTGCCATTTTATGTTAATAAAGATGCGACTATTAATGTCAAGATAGGAACACGGGTTGAGTCGCCGCCCGAGGATTATGAAGACTGTAAAGAACTGCGTAGACGCTTCGGGATCACGATGGTGAATAAGGGGTTTGGCCGGGAGATTATACCGGGTTTGAAAGCGTTGAAAAGGATCACAAAGACAGAGGATGACAAAAATAAAATTACGCAGCTACAGAACTTAGCTAAAACTCTCGGCGTTAAAAAACCTGATCGCTTGATTCAGTGGGTGAGTTTCTGTGATGCCTATCCCATAGTATCGGACTTGCTGCAAATTTATGGTGCTGCGCCTGAAGTAACGGAATGGATAACTGAGAGGCTTGATATTTGCCGTGCCTACGTTCTGAGAGAAGGCTTTACGGGCACCGATGCGGTTGAGCCACTGCATCTGTTGGCAGACTGGGTTACTAATAATACCGTTTTGAAGCATGTCGGAAAGACGGATTTTCCAGATTGGCTTAAAAAATTATATACGGAGCCAGGATTTGAGTGCGTCGATGATCAGGAGCTAGAGCCTAGCCGAAAAGCATCCGTCATCCTTCAGGGACGGCACCATAAGG
>CAZUKD010000068.1:0-4672 GCA_964620825.1 uncultured Ectothiorhodospiraceae bacterium | reverse complement strand
CTCCTTTGACGGGACTTTAACCCGCTAGATTAATTGCCGATAACGGCATACGGACGTGCTACTTCGATATGACCGAGTTTCACGAATGGCAGAACGCCCGGATGAAACAGCATGGCGCCAGGGTGCGGAGCATTAAATGAGAAATCCGAACCTGCCGGGAAATGAATTTACAGCAGATTTGGAGCTTGATCTGAGAACGTAACGAAGATCTCTTTTAAACCATTTGAAAAGCGTGAATAACTGAGCTAAGAGGAACCTGGAAAAAATTTGCCGGAGCCGGCATATGATCGATCTCAAACAGGGTGGATTACAGCGTGGCTATCAAAATCTAGGACATATCTAGGATAAGACTATAAAGTCATTTGCTGCTGATATTCCTAGATTTAGAGAATTCCATACCAAAGGGCTCACAACTCCATCGTTATGATCGCAGATGCCGATTTCAGCTCCGAATCAAAGTACCGATACCCTGATCCGTGAATAATTCCAGTAAAACCGTATGTTGGACCCGGCCATCAATAATAAGCACACTTTTTACCCCCGACCGAATGGCATCCAGAGCACAATCAATTTTAGGAAGCATACCGCCGTGGATAATCCCTTCATCGATCAACTTCTGCGCCATTCCAGCATTCAGGCCCATCAGTAAACGACCGTCACAATCCAGGACACCGGGTGTATCGGTCAGTAGAATCAATTTTTCCGCCCCAAGAATTGCGGCAATTTTGCCGGCAACAAGATCTGCATTGATATTATAGGCTTGGCCATTTTCGCTGACCCCGATAGGTGCAATGACTGGTATAAAGGAACCGCTGTCAAGCGTATGCACCACAGAAGGGTCAATGGCAGCCACTTCCCCCACCTGCCCCATATCTACCTCCCCTTCAGGCTGGGGTGAATTCATATGAGTCTGGATCTTGCGGGCGCGGATCAAACCGCCATCCTTACCCGTCAAACCCACTGCGCGCCCACCTTGCTGGTTGATGAGATTGACAATCTCCTTATTGACCAAGCCACCCAATACCATCTCAACGACATCCATAGTCTCGGCATCGGTGACTCGCATCCCTTTGACGAAGCGCGATTCCTTGCCCAAACGCTTGAGTAGAGAGCTGATTTGCGGTCCACCACCATGCACTACCACCGGATTGATACCCACCTGTTTGAGTAACACAATATCACGGGCAAATCCCTGTTTGAGATGGGCTTCGATCATGGCGCTACCGCCGTATTTGATGACCACAGTCTTACCGGAAAACCGCTGAATATAAGGTAATGCCTCAATCAGGATGCGAGCAGTCTGAGCGGCTTCATCGGGGTTCATGGTGGAGTCCATAAAGATTAAAAGGGTAATAGTAAATCAGGGTCCACTTTGTGCATTTGCTGCCGAAAGATATCTTGTATCTCATTGAGATTGGCTTCATTGTCCGCCTCGAATCGAATGACCAGGCTGGGTGTGGTATTGGATGGTCGCACCAATCCCCAGCCGGCGGGATAATCCGCGCGTAAGCCGTCAATCAAAGTCAGCTGGGCTTTACCG
Organism: uncultured Ectothiorhodospiraceae bacterium; assembly: GCA_964620825.1. Taxonomy (GTDB): domain Bacteria; phylum Pseudomonadota; class Gammaproteobacteria; order DSM-5130; family Acidihalobacteraceae; genus Acidihalobacter_A. The sequence continues at coordinate 3,132 of CAZUKD010000068.1, read as the reverse complement.
AAATCCGCCTGCTCCAGAAAATGGCGTATAAAATCAAGTTGTGCCTGCTCGGAATCGAAATATACATTCAGTTCTGGCGTGTTGATGCTGTCTGGCAAGTCAGCAAAGACAAGGGTCGGAGGGCGAGAATCGTGAGAGAGGATTTCCAGAAGTCTGGCAGCCGCATACAGCGCATCATCGAAACCATACCAGCGTTCCTGGAAAAAAATATGACCGCTCATTTCGCCACCGAGCAGGGCTCCGGTTTCCCGCATCTTGGCCTTCACCAGAGAATGGCCGGTTTTCCACATCAAGGGTTGCCCTCCATGCTCTTTTATATACTCTGCCAAATGGCGCGAGCATTTGATGTCAAAAAGGATGGTCGCCCCCGGATTACGCTGCAGCACATCTGCGGAAAACAGCATCATTTGTCGGTCCGCCCAAATAATTCGACCCTGGTTATCCACCACACCCAAGCGATCCCCATCGCCGTCGAAAGCCAATCCCAGATCGAGATCCTGTGAACGAACCAGAGAGATAAGGTCAGAGAGGTTCTCTGGATCGGAAGGATTGGGGTGATGATTAGGAAAGCTCCCATCTATTTCACAATAAAGTGGAACAACCTCACACCCCAACCTCCGTAGAAGTTCCGGAGCCAGTTTGCCTGCCACACCATTGCCACAATCAATGGCAATCCGTAAGGGACGGGCCAGCTTTATACCACTAATAATCCGCTGCAGATAATGAGAAGAAACTGATTCGAAGCGATAAGACCCTTCACCAGAAATCAACTGATCCTTTTCAATGCGCATTCGCAAGCGATGAATGTCTTCCCCATACAACGTCTTGCCATTAAGAACCAGCTTCAACCCATTATAGTCAGGCGGGTTATGACTACCAGTTATGGCAATTCCAGTGGCGGTTTCCAAAGCATAGGCGGCAAAATAAACGACCGGCGTAGGCACTTGACCGATATCAATAACCTCTATTCCTGCTGCCTGCAGGCCCCTGTTCAAGGCAGTAGCCAGACGAGGGCCGCTCAACCGCCCATCGCGTCCCACCACGACCCTGGAAATACCCTGTTCCCTTGCCGCACTGCCAAAGGCCTGACCAATCAATCGGGCAGCATCTACAGTTAAATCACGATCCACCACTCCGCGAATATCATAGGCACGGAAAAGGCTTGGATTGATTTCACTCATATTCCCATCCTCTGCTTTAGTCTCAATGTCGGCCACTGTGGCCGAATCCACCTTCTCCGCGTTCACTTTGCAAAAAGGTCTCGACCACCTCAAAGTCAACGGGAACAATGGGGACAATAACAAGCTGGGCAATACGTTCTCCGGGCTGGATGGTAAAAGATTCATGTTCCCGGTTCCAGCAAGAAATCATGATTTCTCCCTGGTAGTCAGAATCGATAAGCCCAACCAGATTGCCCAGCACGATGCCATGACGATGCCCCAAACCCGAACGAGGCAGAATCAAAGCTGCCAAGTTCTTGTCTTCTATGTGAATAGCCAAACCGGTGGATATCAGTTCAGTATATCCCGGGCGCAAGACCAGGGGCTGATCCAGGCAGGCGCGCAAATCCACTCCGGCCGAACCCGGCGTCACGCGTACAGGAGGCGGGATCTCGGTGCCGATACGGGGATCAAGTATCTTCAGTTTTATTTTGTGGTTGCCTGGATTTGTCATACTTTTTCCCTTGCTTCAAATAATACCGATCACTAATCAGGCTAATCAATTCATGGGCTAGCTGTATCTTGCTTTTGCGCGGTAGACTGTGTTGTCCGTCAGTCCAGAAAACTTCGAGTGCATTGTCTTCCTGTTCCAATCCGATCCCAGATCCTATCCGGTTGGCGCAGATCATGTCCAGACGCTTCCCGATCAGTTTAGCCTGGGCATATTCCTGGAGATGATCGGTTTCAGCCGCGAAACCGACGCAGAAAGGCCGGTCAACCCGGCTGGCTATTTGTACCAGGATATCCGGAGTACGTTCCAGTTCCAAAACCATAGGGTCGTTGCTTTTCTTGAGCTTACGTTGGCCAGGGTTACGCGGACGGTAATCGGCCACGGCTGCCGTTGCAATAAAAATATCGGCTTCAGCTGCTTCCTGTTGTACAGCCTCAAGCATTTCTTCGGCGGTTCCCACATCAATACGCCTGATACCGAAAGCGGTAGATAGACACACCGGCCCGCTGACCAGAATGACATCCGCTCCAGCGGCGAAAGCCGCCTCGGCAATGGCGAAGCCCATTTTCCCGGAGCTGCGGTTAGTCAATACGCGAACAGCATCAACTGGCTCGCGTGTGGGGCCAGCCGTCACCAGCACCCGAGTTCCCGACAAGGATTGGGGGGTGCAATGCGCATGCAAGAGTGCTATCAGCTCCTCGGATTCCAGCATTCTACCCGCACCAATATCACCACAAACCTGTTCACCATAAGCGGGGCCAAACAAAACATATCCTCGGGAAATGAGTAATTCTCTATTGACTTGGGTTGCAGGATTGTGCCACATCGTTCGATTCATTGCAGGGGCCAAAAAAACGGGCTTGGAACTGGCCAAGCACAAGGTGCTGAGCAAATCGTCAGCCAAGCCGCAAGCCAGCCGAGCCATAAAATTAGCTGTCGCCGGCGTAATCAATAGGGCATCAGCCCAGCGGGCGAGATCGATATGATCCATACCGCCGGGATCATGGGTTGCAAATAAATGGGTATAAACCGGCTGCCCGGACAGGGCTTGCAATGTCAACGGAGATATAAATTCCCTGGCCGCAGAAGTCATAACTACCCGCACCTTCACTCCTTTCCTCACCAGTAGCCGGACGAGATCGCCACTCTTATAAGCTGCGATACCACCGGTGATACCAAGGACAATATGATCGGGAAGCAGATCGGTCATGGTTTTGGAGTATACCAGCGCCACCCCTCCTTGCGGAAAGGAGGGCGTTGTAAGCGATTACTGTGGATTGGGGGGAGAGATGCAGGGTCAAGATATTGCTGCGGTTCTTTCGCTGGTTCGGTAAAGAGAGAAGTCAAGCGCTGGGGGGTTATCTGTGCCGAGCTGGAGTTATTGTCAAAAGTGGTGTTTGACCCGCTGAGTCAAGCGGCGACCTGATCATCCGATATTACCTCAATGCCATCTTTGAACCG
>CAZUKD010000067.1:0-4872 GCA_964620825.1 uncultured Ectothiorhodospiraceae bacterium | reverse complement strand
ACCTGATTGGTGCAAAACTGAGGTTTGAGCTACCCACTTGAAATAGCGAGGGGCCTCCAAAATGCCATAATAGCTCATCCAGCCACGTAAATATTGGGTAAGTTTGTAGAAACGCACCTGCATGATAGTCACTAATCTCAAAGACCCCCTCACATTGGTGCAACGACAGCACGCTTTCGACACAGCACCATACCCACTAACATACCTATATGACGCTAGTAACGAGGATCTTATCTCATGCTTAACCTGCATCATTATCTACCCCGCAAACTTCCCTCGCCCATCGACCAGTTGACCGAATTGTCCCTGGATTTGCGCTGGAGCTCTAGCCACGTCTCCGATGCACTCTGGGAAACCATAGACGCCGATCTCTGGAAGGTGACCCATAACCCCACTCTGGTACTGGAAACCGTCTCCCAGCAGCGCCTGGAGGAGCTGACTCAGAACACAAATTTCCTCGAACTGCTGACCGAAAATACCCACCTGCGCGACGAGCGCCTGGGCCGGAAAAACTGGTTTCAGGAAATCAAGGAGAGCCACTCACTCGGCATGGTGGCCTATTTCAGCATGGAATTCGGTCTCTCCGAGGCATTACCTATTTATTCCGGTGGGCTGGGCATTCTGGCAGGTGACGTACTCAAAACCGCCAGCGATCTCGGCATACCCGTTATTGGCATCGGGCTACTTTATCAACAGGGCTATTTCCGCCAGGCTTTTGGTGCTCAGGGAGAGCAGATCACTTATTTCCCCTATAATGATCCGGCCATGTTGCCAGTGGTTCCATTACGCGATAGTGAAGGTGAGTGGGTTCGGATCGAAGTCCAGTTGCCGGGCCGCTGTGTTTATCTGCGATGCTGGGAAGCCAAAGTTGGCCAGACTCACCTGCTGTTGCTCGATTCCAATGATCCAGTCAATGGACCGGCTGATCGGGGTATTGCCGGTGAACTTTATGGGGGAGGCAACGAACGGCGGCTGCAACAGGAGATCGTACTGGGCATTGGCGGCTGGCGCATGCTCGAAGCAGTGGGTCTGAAACCGCAGGTCTGCCATCTGAATGAAGGTCACGCCGCCCTGGCCACATTGCAACGCGCAGCCCATTGTATGCGCGAGTACCGGCTGGATTTCGCTACCGCCTTCACCTGCACGCGAGCGGGCAATCTGTTTACCACTCATACGCCGGTACCCGCAGCTTTCGATTGCTTCGACCCGCAAATGGTACGCCGCTATCTGCAACCCTATGCCGAAGAATGGCATGTCGATGTCGAACAACTCCTTGATCTCGGACGCATCAATCCCGGCGCTCGTGATGAGCCTTTCAATCTGGCTAATCTGGCCCTGCATGCCAGTAGCGCCTGTAATGGTGTCTCCCAGCTACATGGGGCAGTCTCCCGAAAACTGTTTGCCCCTCTATTCCCACGCTGGCCAATCCACGAAATCCCGGTTGGCCATATCACCAATGGGGTGCATACCCCCAGCTGGGACTCAAAGGAAGCCGATACACTCTGGCACCAGGCCGGCCAGGAGTCCCCCTGGATTGGTGACCTTAAAGGTATTGCCGATGGTATCCGCAAACTCGATGATGCCACGTTGTGGGAATTCCGCGTCCGCCAGCGCCAGGTATTGATGGATTCGGTGCGCGAATATCTAGCCAGACAATGCGCCAAGCAGGGTCACAGTCAGGCTGATATTGTGCGTTGCACCTACCTTCTCGATCCCAACGCCCTGACCTTGGGATTTGCGCGCCGCTTCACCGCTTACAAGCGACCCAATCTGCTCTTGCAACAACCGGAACGCCTGAAACGGCTGCTCGGCGATACACGGCGACCGGTTCAGCTATTTTTGGCCGGAAAGGCACACCCGAAAGACAAGATCGGTCAGGCCATGATCCGGGAATGGAACCAATTCATTAGCCAATCCGGCCTTCCGGAAGGCCGGGTGGTATTTCTTGAAGATTATGATATGGCTATCGCCGCCACTTTGGCACAGGGAGTAGCTGTCTGGATCAACACGCCCAGGCGTCCATGGGAAGCCAGTGGCACCAGTGGCATGAAAGTGCTGGTCAACGGTGGGCTCAATCTTTCCGAGCTAGACGGCTGGTGGGCTGAAGCTTATGCGCCAGAAGTGGGCTGGGCGCTGGGCGATGGGCAGGAACATGACGATGATCCGGCCTGGGATGCAAAAGAAGCCGATGATCTGTTCACCCTGCTCGAACAACAGATCATTCCGGAATTTCATCAGCGTGACGCGGAAGGCATCCCGCGTCACTGGGTTGGCCGGATCAGGGAAAGTATGACCCGACTCACCCCGCAATATTCAACTAACCGTATGCTGCGCGAATATGTCACCACCTATTACCTGCCGTTAGCCCGGCGCGAGCGTGAGCGGGCCGCTGATAACGCCCGTATCGCGCGCGATCTCATGGCCTGGAAACAGAGGATCGACACCCACTGGAGCTCTGTCTATCCGGGCAATCATTTCTATACAACCCGGAAAGGCGGTTTCTCAATCGATGCCCAGATATTTCTAGATGGACTGGTACCCGATGATGTCCAGGTGGAATTGTATGCCGACCCAGGGAATCCAGAGGCCCAACCTGAAGTACATTTACTCAATCGTGGCACGGCGCTACCTGGAAGCATCAATGGTCATCATTATCAGGGCACGGTGCAAACCGTCCGGCCCGCCTCCCACTACACCTTGCGGATTCGCCCTTACCATCCGGAAGCTGTATTACCCATGGACGACAACCGGATTACCTGGGCCGGGTAATGTTTTGTGAACGGGTACCCTATATTGCCATTTTGCCAACAAACGGGCGTTGGGTCTGGCTGTGGTCAGGGAAATTATCGGTGAAAACTTGCGCAAGGAGTGGATCATCCCTCTGGAGAAGACGGCTGATCCGCTTGCTATGCTCGATGAAATCCTCCAACACAAGCAGCAAACCATGACTGAGGTGGATTCCGCCTCGGTTGCAATCTCAACGATCTGATGCAGGAAATGAGCTGAGAGGCGAAGCCTTTCACGAATCCCTGCCCGGCTTATTGGAAGCCCACTTGAATATCTATCTCACCAGCCCTATTCTAGTATCCGAGCCGTGCACAGAAGCGCTATTCACTGGAAGTTTATCCAGAGGCCGGACATGGTTTTTCTGCACCGATCGTCCAGGTTACAGCACCACTACTACCGAATCCTGATAACGACGCCGTATTTCCTCAGCTGCCGCTTGAGAGGCTAATCCATGGCCAAACCGGCAATCGTTTTGCTATCTGATATGAAAGACCCAATCAAGGTCGAGATGGCCTTGCGCTTTGTGCTCACTGCCTGCCAACAGAACCGGCTGGAGGACATCCGTTTCTTTTTCTTCGGCCCCGGAGTCCGGGTTCCAGGGCAGATTTTTAAAAATCCCGTATTGGAGCCACTACTCGCGGAACTCCTAGACAGCGACATCACCACCCTCGCCTGCATTTACAATGCCCGGGGTTTGGGAGAGGAGGACAATCTCAAACGAGCTAAAATCCGGATGCAGGCCATCAGCACGGATCTCGTCGATGTCATCGATCATAATTATCAACTGATGACCTTTTAAATCACCATGAATACCCAACTTTTTTCACCATTTACATTACGCGAACTGACCATCCGTAACCGGATCTTTATTTCCCCCATGTGCCAGTATTCCTGTGTCGATGGACTGCCTGGAGACTGGCATCTGGTGCATTATGGAAGCCGTGCCATAGGTGGCTCTGGACTGGTGATGGTTGAGGCAACTGCCGTCTCGCCGGAAGCTCGCATCAGTCTTGGTGACAGCGGGTTATGGAACAATAAACAGGCGGAAGCCTGGGCGCCCATCGCAGAATTCATTAAGGAACAAGGGGCCACACCCGCAATCCAGCTCGCACATGCCGGGCGCAAAGCATCAACCACCCCGCCCTGGGAAGGGGGAAAACCGATCGATCCTAAAACCGGTGGCTGGCCCATTATCGGTCCAAGCTCCATCCCCTTCACAGCGGGTTATCAGACACCAGATCCGATAGCCCCGGAAAACATCGAAATTGTCATTGAGCAATTCACCCACAGCGCCGAGCTGGCCCTTTCGGCCGGCTTTGAAATCATCGAGATCCACATGGCCCATGGCTATCTCCTGCATAGTTTTTTATCACCACTCAGCAACCGGCGCGAAGACCAGTGGGGCGGGGATCTCTCCAATCGTATGCATTTTCCTCTGACCATCGCCAAAAAAGTGCGCACCATCCGGCCGCCATCCCAACCCATTTTCGTTCGCATCTCCACTACCGACCGGGTAGAACATGGCTGGGATTTAGCACAATCCGTCGTCCTCGCCGAACGCCTGAAAGAAATTGGTGTCGATCTTATCGACTGCTCCAGCGGAGGGCTGGTTCCCGATGCCAAGATACCAGCGGCACCCGGATTTCAAACCGACTCCGCCCGCGTCATCCGCGAACACACGCAAATCGCCACCGGCGCTGTCGGTCTGATTACTGCTCCCGCACAGGCCGAACATATCCTGCAAACCGGCCAGGCCGATGCCGTGTTCCCGGGGCGCGAACTGCTGCGCGATCCCTATTGGCCATTACACGCCGCAAGGGAACTGGGGTCAGTCATCGACTGGCCAAAACAATACGAACGTGCCCGCTGACTGGAACGACTGATTCAATCTTTAGTGTTTGTTATAAATGATTGTCCGGTTGCGTCCCGCCTGCTTGGCTAAATAAACTGCCCGATCAGCGGCACGTACGAGATCCTCATCTGATTCGAAAGTATTTTTCTTAGGATCGCTGCTCAGATAAGTCGCAAGCCCGATAGAAACAGTCAAATGCAGTATCTGCCCGTCGATTGTGTAACCCTTCTCTT
>CAZUKD010000066.1:0-5078 GCA_964620825.1 uncultured Ectothiorhodospiraceae bacterium | reverse complement strand
CAATATCCCGACCGCACCGGCTAGTCCCTCCATTCCATTTGACATTAATACTTCTGCCGCATCACTGGCGGCGTTATTGCTGGCTCCCGGGGTCATCGGGATTCCTCTCTCTGGTTTCCGGAAAAACCAAAGTCTGCCCGGTGGCTCCATCTCTGTCAGAGATGATTTCCACTTTTACAGAAGACATGCTGCACTAACGAATCCACGGCTTATGGTTTGCGGGCCAGAGCAGTATGTAAGCGGGAAATACCCCATATCAACTGTTTTCTGAGTGCCAATAAAAAATCCTTTTCCGGAAGTAGAACGTCGCTGTGGATCGAAGTGCTGTCTAAATTTGTGTACAAGAATGGGGAAGAGTTGGCTGTGCGGCTAGAATCATTATCGGTCAGCCTGGATGTGGTAGAAGTTCACCAGACGCGAATTCATGCTAAGCGTCTGCGTTATCTGCTGGAGCCGGCAGGAGATGTCTGGCCTGAAGCCCGGGTTTTACGCAAGGAGCTCAAGGTACTACAAACATTGCTGGGCGATTTGCATGACGCCCAGGTATTTGGAGACTGGTTGTTGGTGGCAGCTGAAACAGCCGGGGCAGAAAATGGTCGCGGGCGCATGCTGAATGCGCTAATGGAACACGGTAGTAGAGATATGATAATCACTGATCCCTTTCCAGGTCTGTTGCAGGTAGCTTCCAATTTGCGAATGGTGCAAAACAAGCGGGAACAGCAAGTGAGGGATTGGCTTGCCTGCGGCGGGGCAGGGAAGATACGCGATCTGGCTGAAGTTGCACCCGACTGCTAGCTAGATCAGACCAACCCTCGCCACCTTCAGTCCGGCCAGATGATTAGCGTGAGTGAGCGCAGCCTGGAGATCTACACCATTTAGCAGGGCGTTGATCAGACCGGCATTGAAGGTATCGCCTGCACCGAGCGTATCCACTACCGGTCCACCATCAAAAGCCAGAGCATGTAAGCAGTCCGAGCGCCGCCGGTCGCCAGGCGGTAGAGCCCAAGCCCCTTCTGCCCCCCCAGGCGCAGACCATAATAGATTGTGGTGCTTCGGGGTGAAGTGCGGTGAGTAGAGAAACAGGCGAATCAAATCCTTGACTGCGCGCAAACGCGCGGGAAAAAAGGATGACATCGGCATGCGAAAACAGGCATAGATAATCTGGGTGGGGTTTCTCGATTTCCACCGAAATGGGTTGACCTTTCAGGTGTCGCCTGGCTTGCCGCATGACTTCGGCGGTTACACTCACATTCCGGCCTTCAAAATGAAGCCAATCATATCCCTCAAAGGGGATGGCAGCGAAGTCTTTTACTTCGAGTTCGGGGAGAGTCCGAAAATGAATAATGGTGCGGCTGCCATTGACGGCATTCATGATGATGTGCGAGGTGGGTGCTTGACCCTGGCGGTGGGGACAATAGCGCAGATCAATCTGTGCGAGTTCCAGCAATGCCTGCAGTTCGATCGCCCGGCGGTCATCTGCCAATAGAGCACACAAATGGCAGCGATGGCCGAGAGCAGCGAGTACCACTGCAGTATTGGCAGCATTACCTCCGCTCATTGTGCGGCTGGCGCTGGCCCGCATTTCCTCATCCTCAACCGGGAAATGATCAACAGTATTAACGATATCCAGGGTGGCGGTGCCACTTAGCAGTATCTGACTCATGTCTCTACAATTAATGCGGATGGCTTGGTAAAAGATTTAAGCATAGCCGATAATGGATCGATACATCATGATAGAGTAACAGGATCTCCAGGAATAAATATGACTCAACCCCTTTTGCTGGATTTGCCTTTATGGCAGGCCCGTTAACGGGCCGCCAACGCTTGCTGGGATACTGGCAAGCGTTAGGCCCTGAACACGGTTGGGTGCGCATTTTACTGACGACTAATTTTCATCCAGTAGGAAAGCGGGCGTTTCGTTCTGGCCAGTTGCCGCCCTGGATATTGCGTAGGCGTATTCGTCAGCATAACTTATGCACGGTGGTGAACTTGCGCGGAGCGCTGGAAACGCCGGCCATGGCCCTGGAGCGGGAAATCTGTGCGGAAGAGGGAGCGTATCATATTGATTTACGCTTATCCTCGCGGGATACTCACACATCGGGGGAGTTACTGCAAGCCAAGCAGCTGTTGGAAACCATTGAATACCCGGCGCTATTCCATTGTATGTCGGGTGCGGATCGGGCTGGTTTCATGGCCACATTGTACCTGCACTGGATGGAGAACGTACCGATCGAGGAGACACACCAGTTACGGCTCTGGCCCTACTGGCATTATCGCTGGGCGAAAACGGGGCTGCTGGATTGTTTCTTTGAATGCTACCTTCAGGCGCGGCGGAAAACAGGTATCGAGCTGGTGGACTGGATCTGCAACGAATACCGCCGGGAAGACGTACATGATACCTTCAAGAGCAATCCCTGGTTCAGTACTTGGGTTGATCGAATCTTACGGCGTGAATAATCTTCTGAAAAATATCGGATAATCAGTGTACCAGGGTTTATCTTTGGCCAGATTTCCAGGTAATAACTATGGATTATATTGATGAAAATGTACTTGAGCACCTGATCACCAATAAGCAGGTATTCTGGCAATGCAAGCCTTATCCTTTTGTGAATATTCAGGGCTTTCTGAAGCTTGAGGCTTTTGCCCAACTATATGCTGATTTACCTGATGCCTCCCTATTTGAAAAGCAGATAGGCTACAAGCGGGGACATGGCCAGCAGAGTCATGATCGCTATGCGCTTCAGTATCGTCCCTCCCTGCAGGAGCGGCTCACACCGAGTTGGCGGGATTTTATCGGTGAAATCCACAGCGAATTATACCGCCGTTTCTGGCAGGAATTATTTGAGTTAGGTGCGCGCGACCGGTTTGTATTTACGATGCATTGGCATTCCATGCCGGCCTCGGCTTCCGTTTCGCCACATACTGATGCGCGGCGCAAACTAGGCTCCCATATTTTCTATTTCAACACACCCGAAGATTGGGATGAATCCTGGGGTGGGCAGACCCTGGTTTTGGATGGTGAAGGCAAATGGCCGCGGCATTCGGCGCCCGGATTCGATGATTTACGTGAGGCTGGCGCATCTCGAGTACTCGGTAATCATAGTTTTCTATTTACCCAGAATGACCAGTCCTGGCACGGCGTGCGCCCGATTCAATGCCCTCTGGATCGATTACGCAAAGTATTCATTATCGTGGGTAATCGTGAAACCTTGCAGGTCTCGTGGCGTCGTTTACGCGGCAAGGATGCCGATGGTTATCGCTTCAGAGACTGAATAGTTTCCCACTTTATCGACTTGTCAATTGGTGGCCAAATGGTCAAGTTGCGGTGGAGTTCGGTGGAGGAATCGATCTGGCACGCGAGGTTACGCTTTAGTGATTGCGGTTTGCTCTTGCCGGGCTTAGGCTCATGCGGGCTTTCTCTTTGCCTCCACCCTCTCCAGGATACTGATGATAGCCCCATAAAGACTACAAATACGGCGAGTCCCATCCACTTCGGATCCAGGCAACAGCGAAGGGACAAAGGGAGCTCCATCTGATAACCCAATATTCCATCTAGCTCGATTCCCGGACCGACATCTCACGTTACAGGCTTGATAGTTTTAACTTCGCTGCGCTTGCTCTAGTCGAGGTAATCGAAAAGAACCCCGATTACCTCACTGAGGCTGGTTTTACAGGCTTCATTCGGACCTTCTATGATGGTGAGCCTCTGGGATCCGAATCACACTTCGGACTCCTCAATTCCCCGAATTGGCCAGGCAAAGGCGGAGAAGCCTCGTCGTTCCCTCCCTGCAAGCCTGACGAGGAGAGCAAGTGCATCCCGTGAAGTAATCGAATCGGGGTCTGATCCTCCGATATTGGAGCGCAACCGCTTAACAGTACAATCGATAAAGCCTGAAAAAACCAAGATCCTTGAAATCGGTACCCTTCGAGATAATGGATAAGATTATCCGTACGTGTTTCACTGCCAGAACCTCCTGAATATGGGAAAGAAATACCGGGTTGCTCCAAACTACCAATCACCGATATAGAGGAGTCGAGCCATTTTACCCGTCTGATTACACATCTTTTTGCCCAGGCTATTCTAAGAGTGCCTTTAACAACGCATCCGGCGTATCCGAGTAGAACTGGATGTTAATCCGTGTTGCCATATCATCGGACAGTGCAAAGAGCTGTTTCCGTGCCGACACCGGTATCAGCACTGTGTTCGCCCCCTTTTCCACGGCCGCCTCGATAATACCGACTGCATTCGCCAACAGTTCGACCGAACCACCCAGGTTCAATGCACCGACTACGATCAGGCCACCCTTTGTACTCTTCTCGAGCAGCCCACTGCAAAGGGCCATCAGGGCTGGCAGACCGAGAGCTGCCCCAGTACGATCGTTGTCAATTGCGCGCAGTTGCACGGAGAACTCATGCGCCCGGGGATCTCGATCTCCAACCAGTTCCTTTGCACGTGTGTAAAGGTTTTGCTCGGCGTATCTGACGCTTTCCCGAAATGCCGGCGGGACCGGTGCATTTAATATCTTGACCCCACTACCTTTCCCTGAAGTCACTTCAAGGCGGTACAGGCTTGGCCCTGTCTCCAGAGTGCCCGGACTGATACCCCATACCTGGCCTGGCGGAAGCGGATCAAGCTCGATGGCCTCATCACGATGCAGTTCCGGTGTCGAGACAAACTGTTCGATGCCGTTTTCTCCCATTGCGTAACTGAAGTGCGTATTCCGGAACTCGCTTTTAAATATTCGCTTCTGTTGTTCCTTGACCCGGCGACGAACTTCAAGGGCAACACGGACCACCTCCTCCAGTTCCTCGTTCGGTATAGCTATTTCCGGATCCGGGTACAGTAACTTCAACAGACCACTGACAGTCTTATTCACCGCGGTAATATCCCGACCACTGAGCGCACCCTGAGCGCACCGCCATAGTTCACTCTCCCCTGTAGAACAGGAACCCGGCTGCCCGTGCGCAACCGACTCCAGCACTCCGACAGGAAATCGCTAACTAAACCAAAATGGTCAGTAAATGTCCGGTCCCGTCTGGTTCTTTGGACGTCCAACAAAGAGTTCAGGTCGATCTTT
>CAZUKD010000065.1:0-5180 GCA_964620825.1 uncultured Ectothiorhodospiraceae bacterium | reverse complement strand
ATGTGCCCTGTCGTATTCTGATCTTCGCCAAAGGCCGGATGGGTGCTAAAAGCGGCCCACCGGGTGTTCTGAGAGACCTGTGCCAGGCAGGTTTAGCATCACATCAGCCGGTCTAGGCGGTGCTCCCGGCTTACCGTATCCGGTGATCACGGACTGCGCCTTCCCGGTAGCCGGCCCCGTGATATCGTCCGGGCCTGAGCCATACTGCATCCCCTGACGGAGGCTGTGCGTAGCAGGACAGGGGATTACGTAGACATTGATTCCTGCAAAGTCGATGGAGACTGTCATCGCAAGCCAGCTATTGGCCATCAGGCCGGTGGTTAGCGCAGTGTGCAGCGACTTTAAGAGCATCCCGAACTTGCGCCATCTTGGACTGAAAGACTACTGCTGATCCTTTTCAGTACCTTGAAGCTCATCTCGCGTTAGTATGACGTCCTTCGTTAGGCATATGGGTTATAGAAAGAGGCTAGCAGTATATAAGCGGTGGCGGTGGCGGTATAATTTCTTCTTTGTATTGGCGGTTTGAATGTGATGACCCGATATGATGTTTCCAGTTTTCAGACTCTGATCCAGGCTCTGCAAGAATACTGGGAGGCGCAAGGCTGCGTTATCCTGCAACCCTATGACATGGAAATGGGGGCGGGCACATTCCATCCGGCGACCTTTCTGCGCGCAATTGGGCCGGAACCCTGGCGCGCCGCCTATGTCCAACCATCGCGCCGCCCAGCCGATGGGCGATACGGAGAAAATCCAAACCGTCTGCAGCATTATTACCAATTCCAGGTCGTCATCAAACCGTCTCTGGATGACTTGCAAGAACGCTATCTCTGTTCCCTTGAGGCACTAGGTATTAATCCCCTCGTGCATGATATTCGTTTTGTTGAAGATAACTGGGAATCTCCCACACTTGGTGCCTGGGGGCTTGGATGGGAAGTCTGGCTCGATGGCATGGAAGTGACGCAATTTACTTATTTCCAGCAAGTCGGGGGGTTGGATTGCCGCCCGGTAACCGGAGAAATAGCTTATGGTCTCGAGCGGATCGCCATGTATCTTCAGGGCGTGAAAAGTGTTTACGATCTGGCTTGGACACGTAGTCCCCACGGTAAAGTCACCTATGGTGATATCTTCCATCAAAATGAAGTTGAACAATCCCGCTATAATTTCGAATATGCCGACACGCCCTCATTGTTCCATTGGTTCGACGCCTGTGAAACCCATAGTCGCAGGCTCGTCGAGAGCAATTTACCGCTTCCGGCCTATGAACAACTCCTAAAAGCATCACATACCTTCAATCTATTGGATGCCCGCCAGGCTATCTCCGTGACCGAACGGCAACGCTACATTCTGCGCATTCGCGCCCTGGCCGGTGCTATAGCTCAGTCCTATTATGCTGAACGGGAGCAACTTGGATTTCCGTTATTAAAGGTACAGGAATTGATCCATGACTGAATTGGCCAAAAATCTGCTAATCGAAATTGGCACCGAAGAACTCCCCCCAGGCTCCTTACGCAAACTTGCTCAGGCTTTCGCCAATGAGGTAGCCGCTGGATTGACCGCTGCCGGACTTTCCATCGGTGAGAGTCATGCCTATGCGACTCCGCGAAGGTTGGCCGTTACCATCCAAGGCATTCCCACCCAGCAACCCGCACGCTTGACCAGGCGCCGAGGCCCCGCCTGGTCCGCCGCCTTCGATGTCGCAGGTAAGCCCACCCGCGCGCTGGAAGGATTCGCTCATTCAACAGGTCTCTCGATAGAGGCTATGGAACGCGTGGAAACCGAGAAAGGAGTCTGGGTTCTTGCCTGTATCCACGAGCCTGGGCGACCAACGCTGGATCTGCTCCCTCAAGTGGCAAGCACTGCTCTGGATAGACTCCCAATTGGTAAGCGCATGCGCTGGGGTAGTGGAAAAATTCAATTTGTTCGCCCTGTGCACTGGATTGTCTTCTTGTTCGGAGAAACCCTCGTCGATACCACATTGCTGGGCATCCGGGCCGGCCGGGAAACCCGAGGACATCGGGTCCATCATCCCGCCCCAATCTGCATTCCTGAACCTTTAAGTTATGCATCAATTCTGGAAAGTGAAGGACGTATCCTCGCAGATTTCAATGAACGCCGTACCGCCATTAAAGTCCAGGTTGAATCTTTGTCTGCCGAATTGGGTGGCCGAGCGATGCTCGATGAAAATCTGCTGGACGAAGTGACTGCATTGGTGGAATGGCCGGTAGCCCTGGCAGGAACTTTTAATCCACGCTTTCTGGATGTACCCCATGAGGCGCTGATCACCACTATGATCGACAATCAGCGCTATTTCCCAGTGCTGGACGCCGATGGCGCATTGATGGCTTGCTTCATTACTATTGCCAACCTTGAAAGCCGCCATCCTGAAATCGTTCGTGATGGTAACGAAAGAGTAATCCGCCCCCGCCTTCAGGATGCCGAATTTTTCTGGCAGCAAGATTGTCGCCAACCGTTAATTGATTATCGACCCAAACTGCATGACTTGGTGTTCCAGAAACAATTAGGAACAATCTATGAGAAAACCGAACGCCTGGCGCGTTTAACCAGCCTGATTGCCAAACAACTGGGTGCAGAAGCCGAAGAGGGCAAGCGTGCAGGGGAATTATCGAAATGCGATCTGGTCACCAGCATGGTGTTTGAATTTCCTGAATTAGAAGGTGTCATGGGCCGTTACTACGCCCTGCATAGCGGCGAGTCCAAAGCAGTAGCTCAGGCACTTGAAGATCAATACCGGCCCGCTCATGTCGGCGACGAACTGCCTGCCGGTTCTATCGGTCAGGCACTTTCTTTGGCCGATAAACTCGATTCTCTGACCGGCATTTTCGCCATTGGCCAGCGCCCAAGCGGTACCAAAGATCCTTTTGCTTTGCGACGAGCGGCACTGGGCATCGTACACATCCTTATAGAATGCAGCCTAAATCTGGATCTGCAGGAACTCCTAGAACACGCAGCCGCCAGCTGGAACACCCGACTCAAATACCCTGAATTGATCACCGGAGAAATCTTTGATTATACCATGGATCGACTGACCGCCTATTACGCGGAACTCGGGATTACCGCCGATGTCGTCGAAGCCGTATTAGCCTGCCAACCGACCCGCCTTTATGATCTCGACCAGCGCGTACAGGCGGTCCAGCGTTTTTGCAGTTTGCCGGAGGCAGAAAGCCTGACTACAGCCAACAAACGCATCCGCAACCTTCTCAAGCAGGCAGGCAAAGATATGCCTATGGAAATCGACGCTGAAATCCTGCTTGAACCGACCGAGCAAGCCCTCTATGGGGCATTGCTGGCCGCTGAAGCAGACACGGCGTCACTATTCGATCAAGGGCATTATACTCAAGCGCTTACCCGTTTGGCTGCGCTCAAGGATCCGGTGGATACCTTTTTTGACGGAACCATGGTGATGACTGAAGATCCCAGATTGCGCCAGAATCGTATTGCGCTTCTGGCACGTCTGGCCAAGCTATTTCTGCGCACCGCTGACCTGTCTCGATTGCAACCATGAAGCTTGTCATTCTGGATCGTGATGGCGTCATCAACGAAGATTCCGACGCCTATATCAAATCTCCACAAGAATGGCACCCGATATCTGGCAGCCTAGAAGCCATCGCCAGGTTGAATCAGGCCGGGTACCGGGTCGTGATCGCCACCAATCAATCCGGGATCGCAAGAGGCCTTTTTAGCCTCGACACGCTCGCAGCCATCCATGACAAGATGCATCAGTTGTTGGCTCATCAGGGCGGTCATATCGATGCCATATTCTTTTGCCCACATGAGCCCAAGGACAAATGTGTTTGTCGTAAACCAAAACCAGGGCTGCTGCAGGAAATTGCCGATCGTTATACTCTGGATCTTGCAGACATCCCTGTGGTCGGCGATTCACTCAGGGACCTGCAAGCCGCACACGCCATTGGTGCCTGGCCTATGCTGGTACGCTCCGGTAAAGGAGAGCGAACTCTGAAAACGCAAGAATTACCAGCGGATACCGCTATCTTCAGCGATCTATCCGCTGTTGTGGATTATCTTTGGGCTGTGCCGCAAAATAAGCCATGAACTCTTTCCGCTGTAAATTATGGATCACTCTAGTAACCCCCGCCACGATCCCATTCGCTCTGCTTGGCATCCTTTTTCGGCCTTTTCCGTTTAAGATTCGCTACTGGATTGTCACCCGCTGGACACATTTTGCGCTCTGGTTATTATCACATCTCTGTGGCTTACGCTATCGCGTAGAAGGTCTGGAAAATATTCCCCATCAATCGGCTGTCATCCTCTCTAAGCACCAATCCGTATGGGAAACTTTCGCTTTTCAAGCCATCTTTCCTCCCCAGGTATGGGTGCTCAAGCGAGAATTGCTGCGTATCCCATTCTTCGGCTGGGGGCTGAAAGCTCTTGAACCTGTTGCGATCGACCGCTCTCGTGGTCGCCAGGCTACGGAACAATTGCTCAAACAGGGGCGCAACCGGCTCACGCGCGGCATCTGGATCGTCATCTTTCCTGAAGGGACACGAGCCGCTGCGGGGGAACACAAGCGCTTTAAAAGCGGGGGAGCCCGCCTGGCGGTAGATGCCGGTGTTCCCATAATCCCCGTTGCCCACAATGCAGGTATCTTCTGGCCCAAGGGGCAACTTCCGAGGCGACCCGGGATCATAACCGTGGCTATCGGCACCCCAATCAATACCAACCACCGATCCATTGAAGATATCAACCAGGAAGCCGGGATATGGATCAAAAAACGTACCCGAGAACTGGAAGTCACCGCCCTGGAAGAGATCAAATTATAATCCTAACTAAACTACTCCAGCTACACGACCGAAGCTCAAACCGGCATACCACCCAAACGCAGAATCTGCCTGGCTAGAATAGTAGATTTTCTGCCCATGTCCGGGGTAACTTAAAGAACTTGCGCCCTGCGCCTGAAAAATAAATCAGGGGTTATCTTCTTTGGACCGGCACTGGAACCCGAGGCGGGCGCCTGCTCGACACTGCTATTAAAACAAGCTACTAGATAAATACCTAAGGTAATCCCCCGGCTCTGCCGGGGGTGTCAGGTCCCCTATGATTACGTAGTGCCGAGGAGCTATGCTCTGTTTGTTGCTCGAGAAGCTTTGCAAGAAGCGGGTATTTGGGCAGCTCAGGCGTCATCCTGGAGAAGTGTTTCATGA
>CAZUKD010000064.1:0-5364 GCA_964620825.1 uncultured Ectothiorhodospiraceae bacterium | reverse complement strand
GAGTGTGGTCGCCCCCATGCACGATCCGGTGTCCCACGGCATCCAGCGGTGGCGGTGACAGAATCTGGAGCAGATATTCCAGCGCCATCCGATGATTGCTAATAATTTGTGGCGTAAATTGGCCATTGATCTCGATTCCGCTTTGCGGCTGCGCGATTTCGCGCGCCGTAGCGGCCATGATGCGAGTTTCCCGGCCATCGCGGCCCAGCCGGTAAACCGCGAGCTTGAGCGAAGACGAGCCGGCGTTGATGCACAGGTAGTGTTTCTCCTGGGAGGTGTGATTCATGCCGGGTCTCCCTGATAATGTTGTTTGAAAGTGCAGCCATGGCCCCCGATTCGGGAAGCGCGGGTAAGATAATGCGAGAGCGACACTTCGCCAAAAAGTTCAATGAGTGCCTGGTAATCGGAGTCAATTGTTTTGCTGGCTATTAGGTTGATCTGCTGCATGATGTTCAGGAGAGTAACAGGTTTGCTTGGAGAGGGATTCTGAAAGTGTGATCAGGAAGCGCATGGCATTACGCACTATCGGGGTAATCAGGCCATCTGGCGTGTCCGCGACGATATCGACTCCGCGTGTTGCTCCCGATAGGCCAGCTCGCGGGCGTCCAGCAGACATTAAAGTTCGGATGCTGAGTAATAGTCAAGACACACTTGTCAGCGCAAAATAAAAACTTCCGCTTCAGTATTTACTGATGAGGCAAACGATGAAAGCAGAGACATTAAAGATGAGCAGAAAAGAACAAGATCGGACAGCGGTGATTCATCAGGTTATAGATGGATACATCAAGCAAAAGGAGGCAGCCAGGCGACCGGGGATCAGCACACGTCAGGTGTGCAATCTGGCGCACGCCTATCGTCTCACGGTGCAGCGGGTTTGATTCACGGCAACCATAGCCGGGAGAGCAATTACAAGATACGGGATAAGATAAAACACTCTGCCCTGCAATAGGTTTGTAATCGGTGGAAACCTGCAGGACAGACTCATCAATGAGATACGGCTGCCATGCGTAGTGCCTCCGTGACTGTCTGCGAAGACTTTCAGGGTAACCTCACGCTGCTCTGCAAAGGAAAACCATTGAGCTATGAAACATGGAAACGCAAGAAAGCCCCGCTTACCATTAAGGATAGCAAAGAAATTAATCAGGCCGTTGACCAAGCCGGCAGACTCAGCGCACGGCATGGAAACTTGCCCTTGACCCTCCCTGGCGATAATTGAACCTCGCACATTCCCAAAAGAGGAAATTTCTATTTTGGGTTGATACAGGGCTCCCACACTATTGCCATTGGCGATGCGGAAGGTAAAACCATCAAGACCAGTGTGACAGCGTACATCCCTTTCCTTTTCCGGACTGTTCCCGGCAAAGTATTGACAACGGATATGCTGTTCGATTCGCCACCCTCAACTGGTGATTGGATGAGTATCATTGGTAGTGGCGCGGTGGCTACTGAATTCGCCTTTATTCTTGCCATGTTTGGCGTGCGGGCCAGCTGGCTCGCCTGGGGTTGGATGAAGACATCGCTGAGGATGAGGGATACGAACTCGTGGTCGGATTCACCGCGTTTGAAACTTCTCCCAAATATGGTTGAACTGAATTCACCTATAGATCATTGCTTCAGCACTCAGTATATCGGTGTTAGATACGCTTAGGGCCGGTCTTTTCTGCGCTCTAAAGTTCTGAAACGAAATGCGAGAGGATGCCTGTCATCCGAAGGATGTGTTTCCACACTCAGCTCATCCCAGTCTGCCGTATCGAATATCGGGAAAAAGGCATCTCCTGGAATTTCTACGTCGATCTCGGTGAGATAGAGGCGCTGCGCGCAGTGTATGGTTTGCGCATAAAGCTTGGCTCCCCCGATGACCATAATCTCTGGGAAATCTCCCGCCAGCGCGGCATTGAGCTCCGTAAATACGAGGCAACCTGAAACCTGAAAGTTTTGGTCATGCGTTATGATCCGGTTTTCCCGGCCAGCCAGGGGGCGGCCGAGAGACTCGAAGGTCTGACGCCCCATGACCACGGGTTTCCCCCAGGTAAGCGCCTTGAAGCGGCGCAAATCATCTGGTAAACGCCAAGGTAAGGCATTATTTTTGCCGATCACACTATTAGCAGCCACTGCCGCAATCAATGAAATCATCAGTTTCTGCTCATACCGCCACCGGTGCTTTGATCGCCGGATGACTTCGATAGGCTTCCACAGAGATATCCTTGTAATGGAAGTCAAACAATGAATACACCGCTGGATTGAGCACAAGTCGTGGCAGAGGTAATGGGTCGCGGGATAACTGCAATCTGGCTTGCTCCAGGTGATTCAGGTACAAGTGTGCATCTCCCAGGGTATGCACGAAATCACCCGGCTGCAATCCTGTTGCCTGCGCCACCATGTGTATCAACAGGGCATACGAAGCAATATTAAACGGTACACCGAGAAAAATATCGGCACTTCTCTGGTAGAGCTGACAGGAAAGTCGACCTTCGGCCACGTAGAACTGAAACAAGAGATGGCAAGGCGGCAACGCCATCTTATCGAGTTCTCCGACATTCCAGCTACTGATGATCAATCGCCTGGAGTCCGGAGTGCTGCGGATTGCCTGCATTACCCGCGTTATCTGATCGATACCCTCTCCATCAGCACCCCCCCATGACCGCCACTGCTTGCCGTATATCGGACCAAGGTCACCGCTCTCGTTGGCCCATTCATCCCAGATGGTCACTTTGTTGTCGCGCAGATAGCTGATATTGGTATCACCACGCAGGAACCACAACAACTCATGAATGATGGAGTGCAGATGCAGCTTCTTTGTGGTTATTAGTGGAAATCCCTGCATTAGATCAAAACGCATCTGATAGCCGAACACGGACAATGTACCGGTACCGGTACGGTCTTCCTTGCGGACACCACAATCCAGCACATGCTGCATCAAATCCAGATATTGCTTCATACTCTTTGTACCCCTGTAGAATCTTCCCACCCCACTTTGACCAGCAGCATCGCTCTCAACATAATCAGGGGTAAACTGAATCCTTGTCCTAGGGTGAGCTAGCCAAAGGCGAGATAACCAATCTGGGGATCGGGTGCACGTACGAATTCAGCCAGAAAACGAAATCTGCCATCGGCGAGCAAAAACAATCCTGAAGTCACCCTCAAAGAGAGGAAATGCTGACTAAACCACCAGAACAAAACAAACAGGACAACACCTCCACAATATGAATTCATATAATTGGAAAGGGTGGCGAGGCAAATTGCCTCCCCGCAGGAAGATCATACCCCAGGGTAACGCCGTATTCCCCTCACAACTCGCCATTGATAAAATTGCCGGAACGCCCAAATACCAGCCCTAAAGGGGCGGCGGCACTATAAAATCTATTATGGTCAAAAGCTCCAATAGATACACTATTAATCCAGCACCAATTATTGCTCAAGCAGCGTACTTGACATGCGGGTTGCCGAAGAGCGCACGAACCCGTTCCGGTTGCGTTTCGAGGTTGATCATGTGGGCCTCCGTAGCATGCTTGAGTTTGGCCTTGGTACGCAACGCCACCCGCGTGCCCAAGGTCTGCCCTGCGCTGAGACGTAAGCGTCTCTTGCCCTCACGCTCGTAATGCCAGATCGTGGTGCATACTGTCGGATAACTTACCCCCAGATCCCGACTGATCACCCGTTTGCTGCGCCCGCGCTTATACTGGCGCACGGTCAGGTGATGTCGTTCGTGCAAGACTTCGCGACTCAACTTTCTTCCCCCCGTCGATTCCATGGTGAATCTCCAGGGGAGTTCATAAAGTAGGCCACGGACAGACCAATCAGTTCATTGATATTTAGTGCCGGCTCTATAGTGAGGCAAGAGTCCTTATAGGAAGGCCACCATCTTTAGCGATTGATATCGATATTAGATGTTAACTACCTAGTGATGCGCCTGTCATTTCGGCTAAAAATTACTCAATGTCTTCCAACGCCAGTATCCATGTCTTATCTATCTATACCAACAGTCCATTATATGGGACAGACCCATTGTTTCTTTAGATTTATTCCATATTGGACAAGGCTGTAGCTTTCCCTTAATGGAGGAATCGGATATCCTTGTCTGGCCAAGCCGGTGATGTCTTCCTTAGGAAAATAGCAGCCTGAGATCCAATAATCCTGCACAAATGGTAGCCACTTGGGAGCATGCCATAGCCGCGGGAGGGCGGCATACACAGTCCATTGCCGAGCGGATCATGAGCTATCCGGGTAGGTGCGGAATATTCGGTGCCGATCCCCTTATTAAGGGGGCAAAGTCTGGTTAAGCAAAGTAGAGGAAGTCAACCAACCGATGAAGATTCATGATCTGATGAAAGAGTGGCAGGAGGGCGTCAGCATACGCCTCACCGCCAAGGAGTATCTCGTGCATCTGCCGCTGCACGATGCGGCGCGTATCAAGGCCGTAGCGACGCTGTTTCCAAACAGAACGGAGACGCAGATCATCACCGAGTTGCTTTCGGCGGCCCTGGACGAGCTGGAGGAGAGCTTCCCTTATGTGACCGGTGAGCGGGTCATCACCGAAGATGAACAAGGGGATCCCGTCTACGAGGATGTGGGCCTCACCCCACGGTTCTACCACCTGACCCAAGAGAATGTCAGGAGCCTGGAGGATGAACTTGCCTGCAGGGACGATCCTTCCCTGACCTCTGGGAAAGGGCCTTAATCCTGGATTCTTTGGGTGTCAGCCTAAATGGCCGCCACGCAGATGGATCTCAACACCGCTGTATCCGGTGTGGTGCTGCTCTTTAAGAGATGGGCAACTTCATCGAGTTGATAGAATGCTGGAAGTCGTACCGTCCAGCAACGCTATCGTAGACAGCTTTTAGTGCTCCTTTGTTCGTTGCATCTTGCACTAGCTATCTTCCCTGGCATTCTCTGCAACCTTGTATCTTATCAATTACAGCCATAAGCCTACATATTCAAACGAATCAGGGTAAAGTTATTTGGCTGTCCGGGGACGCCGTTAATGCCTGAAGGCTTAGACCTTGTGCGTTAGATTGGCGCCCCGCCTTATAGATGAAATGCTCAGGAGCATCCTGAGTCACCGAACTCGCATCACAAGGTTGGCGCATCTGTATTCAAGGTCAGGGCACCAGCTACAGCGTATAACCAATATAGGAGAATGGCAATGAATTCTATCGGTGTTGATGTTGATTCTAAGTACCTTGTCTGCTGTGTACAGCGTGGCGATAAACGTTACCCGCTGTCGCAATTTGATAATGATCCGCCCGGTTTTAGAAAGTTCATCAAGTGGGCGATGAAGCGTCAGCAGAGAGCCAGGGTAACCATGGAAGCCGAGTTATTGTCAAAAGTGGTGTTTGACCCGTTGAGTCAAGCGGCGACCTGATC
>CAZUKD010000063.1:0-5508 GCA_964620825.1 uncultured Ectothiorhodospiraceae bacterium | reverse complement strand
ACAGATGACTCTCTCACCCCCTCTTCAGACTCATTTATGGATTGGGGAATACTGACACCCGGCTCGGTATAGCCTGCTGAAGGAATTCCATGGAAAAGCTAAGCAGAAAACCGCCACCCACTCCTGCGAAAACAGCCCATACCCGTCCCCGAAATTGGCCAAAATAACCGATTAGAAAACCCAACGGTATATAGGCGCATAGATTGACTGCGATATCACTCAGCGGATCGTGATGAGGCCAGGATTGTGCCAGAGGATCGAGCCAATGCACCGGCGGATGCCAGTTAAATGGAAACAGGCTAGTGTAGCAGATCAGCAGACCATAGCCGATGGCTAGCCACCACCAGAAAATTCCTGTCCGGGAGGATTCGATCTGCTTATGGATAAGAGGGAACATACGTGCATTCTACCGCACCGGCCAATGCACCCAAGGTCTGCAAAAACCGATAACAGAAAACCCCGACTCAATCTCGTTCGACTTCTGGACTCGATGAACACCCGGATCAGTTCAGAACACGATCTGACCACCGATGCCGATGCCATAATCCGCGCTGCCATCACTTAGTCCCTTGTCGACATAGACCTGGAAACCGCTGCCCTGGGTCGTTACGTTATAATTCCAGGCCAGAATCAAATCGGCCGGGTTCTGATAACCCTTCTGTTCGGATTGAGAGCCGGAAAACATGGCTGTAAAAATATTGGATTGTACTTGTGGCAGAACATAACTGATGCCGGCATCGTAAATAGCAATATTCTGTAGGTTGATCTTGGTCGGCTTACCCACGACCCGGTAACCGATATGCGCAAAGGGAAAGGCCCATGCGCCCAAACGTCCATCCAGCCCCACGCCTGCCTCATAATCATTTCTCCCGGTACCTAAACCCTTGGAATGGGAAGCTGTGGCGAATTTGATCTTAAAATAAGGCGTAAAACCCAAGTGTTCGCCACGCTGCTTGACCAACTGATAGCGAAGCGACATCCAGGTATCACCCATACCGGACTCCGTGCGTGTCCGGGAAGTAGAAGTACGCGACGCCAGGGTGCCACCGGTCAATGTCGATCCGTTTGGCAAGCCACTGACCGATTCATAGGAAAACATCAACCTGGCCCGCAGCCGACCGCTTTGATATTGAATAGAGGTCGGCAGATAAAAAATATCGATCGTCTGCGAGGTCCCGTATTTGCCGGAAAAATAGGCCGGAACACTCCCTACGGTAATTTTGGGGGCCGCCTCTGCGAACGGTAAAGCAATCAGTAATCCACCAACCAGAAAGCTTGGCAATAAATACCTCGATACCGGAAATCCTAAGATTTTAAAATGACTCACGAGTGTCTCCCTTATTCATTGACATAAAAAATCCTACCGGTGATTTATACCGGTAGGTCGTCTCCTACGCAATAGCGCATAAGCTTAATGATCGATTTCGGGCTTTTGAATTTCCGGGCGCTGTACCTCTGGAGTCTGTACGCTCGGAGTTTGGAGATCAGGTATTTGCACATCCGGAACCTGTACATCAGGCTTCTCGATCTCAGGCTTTTCGATCTGCGAAGTAGTCGATATCGTTAGTTGATCTGGAGTTGTTGGTGTTGAGCTCGTTGGTGTGGCAACTACTATTCCAGCCCACATCAAACTTCCGCTCGCAACCATAGCAAGCAACAAACGGGATTTACGAATTTTATTTTTCATCAGAAGATACCTCTTGATATTAGTTGGTAAATTGCCTGGAAGGCGATGTGGTTAATCAGGTTTTGCTAGAAGAATTCCGCCAATCTGAGGATATCCACTACCCTGGCGCTGCCGGATTTTTGGAAACACATTTTAACCTAATGCCGTTTTCTATCACGATAGATCCTGACACATAGGTCGTATGATCAAGCTGGCACGTTGACCGGGAATGGCTGGTAGCGTGTCCCGGGTTCGCTTGTGCGAAGGCCGCTGAAGTGAGGCCCATACCGGCAAGGCCCAGCAATACGGCCCCGGCTATGCTGTGGATCAGATGGTTTTGGCTGAAAATACTCATAGATGCTAATCTCCCTTAAATAACTCATACATCTTTCGATCTGGATTCGAGCGTTTTTCCGCCGCTCTTGGAGGTCTACATGACAACCCTTTGTGAAAGGTTCCTGATCTTTGGAGATTTTTATCTTTCAACCCTCTTGCGGGCCAGTGATGGCCCATCAGGGTCATTGCCTCTACAATTAGGAACCTTTTCCAATGAAATAACGTGTATATCAATAATGATGAAGCCAATCCTGAATCGGTGGTTCAAACGCGCCCTGCCAGAGGACAGTTTCGAGTCCCTGCTGACCCCCCATTTCGATACACTCTATCGGGCTGCCTACCAATTTACCGGCCATCAGCAGGACGCTGAGGACCTGGTTCAGGAACTTCTGCTCAAGCTTTACCCCAAATCGGCAGAATTGACCGTACTGGAAAACCCGCGTACCTGGTTACTGCGGTCGCTATATAATCTGTTTATCGATCAACATCGTAAAAGCACTCGCAACCCGCTGAGGCAACGGATCGAATATACAGACAGCGGTGAAGATGCGGAATCACAATCTCTGCTCGATGATATGCCGGGTTATGAGCCGGGACCTGAGAAGATGGCTCATAACGGGACGCTGCAGGCAGGGCTGGAACAGGCGCTCGACGGGCTCGGTGAAGATCAGCGCACCATCGTCCTGCTTTGCGATGTCGAAGGGTACAGTCTGAACGAGGTTGCGGAAATACTGGATATACCGATCGGTACCGTAAAATCCCGTCTTTTTCGCGCGCACCGACTGCTAAGAGAGGCCTTGCCAATACAAAACATCTGCTCGGAGGATTTATCCCCACATTGGGAGGAAACGCGTCATGCAATGTAGCCAATTTATTCAGTTGCTCGATCAAGGGTGGCCCGATACCCCGAAAAATGGCCCGTCCAGCGATTCCATCGTCGCTAACCTACTGCACCATCGGGATCATTGCCCGGCCTGCCAATCGGCTTATGCCGATCGGCAACGCTTGCTCCGTACACTACGATCGAGACCGATGCCATCCATGCGCTCGGAGTTTCCGGCCCAAGCCTTGCGCGCGGCAATTAACCATCATCGTGAAACGCAGCGACAGGGGAAGCGGATGATCGGCGGCCTGGCACTGACCGCCAGCCTGCTGCTCGGACTGGTCCTCGGGCTCGCCAATCCATTCAAGCATCCCATCGAACCTACATTGCCAGTGGTGACCCTGCAACAGGGTCGGGATACCCTACATCTCGTATTCACCGCTGATCACTCCCTATCTAACGCCCGGTTTACCGTCATGCTGCCACCGCACGTGCAGATCGTCGGTTATCCGGGAGTCCATGATCTCTCTTGGCGAGGCTCTCTGAAAAAAGGCCGCAATCTGCTGGACCTACCCTTAGTCGCCAGTCACTCCGGACAGGGTATTCTCAGAGCCGAGATCAGGGATCAAAACCAGATCCGCCAGATCCGGGTGGAAATCCGGATCCAGCCCCTTCCCAGAATTTCCAATGCTTAACTAGAATTGATGGAGATGGCTTTCATGCACAAATCAATGCACACCCGATTCACCGCAGGAACCTGGCTCGTCGGGCTAGGGCTCGGATTCTGGCTGATTCTGGCAGCCATGCCAGCGCATGCGGCCGACACCCCATTCGATGTTACGATTACCGTAGTTGGCCCACATCAGAGTATCAAGGGGACCATCGCCAATCGCATCAACCTGCCAACCAAACCAGTCACCGCAACGCCGTCGCTTCCCGCGAAAAAGGGGGCACGCCCCGAAATATCCCGTCACGGCAGGGCAACCTCAATCACTCCATCACTGCCCAGCGTGGACGATCATAGCTTCAAGCATCTGGATAGGTCTGCGCCCAACCTGCCTACATCCAGCGCCGGAACACCCGCTTCCTTGCCGAATACGCAAAGACCGGATCAGTCACCCGAAATCGAGCACCCCCAGGTGCAGGCTCCAACAGTACAGACGCCTATAATCCAGGCTCCAAACATCCAGACCCCGGAAATCGATCGGCCTGACGACTGACCTTACCCCCCCCAAGACAATCGGGCTCAAAAGATCTTGAATCCAGAAATTAGATGGGGTATTGAGATGACCCATTTGTATGGTATCAAATGACAAAGTTACCGACAGCCTCAATACCCCATCACTTTTCAAGCATAGAAGACCCGCGAGTCAACCGGCAAAAGAAGCATGAACTGCCGGATATCTTTTGATTACCCTAAGTGCCGTTATTTGTGGAGCGGACAACTAGGTGGCTGTTGAGGAGTTTGGTAAAGCCAAAGAACACTGGTTTACCGAACAACCTGGATTAACCCATGCCTGTCCGCCAGGATTGGCGGGCGGGCATTCCTTCCCAAGCCTGGTGCTGGGGTAGGTGAATGATAAGTCCAACGAAATCATGGCGATCCCCAAGCTGCTCTCCCGATTGGATATCGCCGGTGCCGGGATTACAGGGCATTATTCCTGTCACCGCCAAAAGAGAGTCAGACAATAAGGTCAGCAAATAGGGCGCATCACGAATCCGGGTGGGTAGCTGCCATTAAGCAACCTCTTTTGTATCCAGGGTACAGGTTGAAATCACCAGGGTGAAAGTAGATTGCATTGCGAAAACGATCTTTGTTGCGAAAGCCATGGCTGCGCGCTTTCACCTTCTGAATCCGGCTATTCATGCTTTCTGATTTTCCATTACTGGCATCCAGGACTGAGGTGGACCCCATGAGCGGGACAGTTTGATTGGCCATTTAAGGTGGACTCATTCCTGTCGTTTTCTCTCTTATGCGGCCTTCAGGGCCGCTGCTGTGCCGAAGTATAGATCGGCGGGGGTCTTTCCATCCGGTGCCTGATGTGGGCGCTCGAAGTTGTAGAAGTTGAAGTATTGCTTCAGCGACTGTATCAGCTCTGTCACTGACTCATATTCCTTGATGTAAATCTCTTCGTATTTGACTGATCTCCATAGTCTCTCGATAAACACATTGTCCATCCAGCAGGCCTTGCCACCTGCCTGTGCGTGACCGTACGCAGACAGGTCCATATTGATCTTAATACCATTCTCTTTCAGTACATTAGTAAATGCTTTGCTGGTAAACTGCACGCCCTGATCGGTGTTGAATATCTCTGGCTTACCCTATCTGCGAATGGCGCTGGTGAGCGCTGATGTAAAAATCATCGTCCATGGTGCGTACCTCCCATGACAATACAAAGCGGCTGTGCCAGTCCATCACTGCCGTCAGATACACAAAACCGCCACGCATACGAATGGTGGTGATGTCCGAACACCACACCTGATCGGGATGATTGATAGCCAATCCCCTGAGTAGGTATGGATACTTCTTGTGTGCCGGACAGGCCTTGCTGGTATCGGGTTTCGGGGCAATGGAGGCGATACCCATCAGTCGCATTAAACGCTGCACTCACTTGCGATTGACATCGTAGCAGGCAGCGCAACTTTTCTTCTGTAAAATTGAACAAACATTGTTTTTCAAAGT
>CAZUKD010000062.1:0-5726 GCA_964620825.1 uncultured Ectothiorhodospiraceae bacterium | reverse complement strand
CTACCGAGGATTCAATGACTTACGCGTCTAACTGTCGAACTCGGGGGAGCCAGTCAATGACCAGGCGTTCAAACAACGCGGTGAATCCCGATCCCGGTTCAGCCCAGGGAACGCTTATCTGGTGAACGCCATGTTGAGGGCACCTGGTTCGTGGAATATCAGCAATAAGTATTGTTTTAAACCGGCAGGTATCCAGATACCGCCACTCCCGATGCCCGGTATCGTAACCAGCGCAAGCTTTGCCACATTGTGGACAGCTCGGTTCTGCTCTTTGATTCTGCCGGATATAGACGTGAGCCTCTTCATGCGGAGTAGTCAATTCGACATCAACCACTCGCCAGGGGGATTCGATTCCCAATATTTGTTGATATCATTGTTTATCTCTCATCTGCGAAATATAACTGATTTGACCGCGTTACCCA
This sequence comes from uncultured Ectothiorhodospiraceae bacterium, assembly GCA_964620825.1. Classification (GTDB taxonomy): domain Bacteria; phylum Pseudomonadota; class Gammaproteobacteria; order DSM-5130; family Acidihalobacteraceae; genus Acidihalobacter_A. The sequence continues at coordinate 5,304 of CAZUKD010000062.1, read as the reverse complement.
TACAAGATCATGAAGTGCCGAGAATATCATAAACACCTTCCTGTCCACATTTTCCCGTATCAATGCGCTGCTAAACAATCCCAGCCTGGTGCTCGGCCGGGATCTGCCCACTAAGCCAACCTCGCAGACTGGTGGCAATGGTCATAATATAAAAGGCTTGATGAATATGGCGTGGGTCATTCTGCCTGGTATGGTTGAACAGGATGCTGAGCATATCGTCAGCATGGGTTTAATTGCTGGCACCCAGCCCTATCCAGACAGTCATTGCTGTGGCACGGCTAAGGGCTTTCGTACAGTAATTCTCGCGCAACCTGCGCGCCGATCTGGCGGGAAACGGGGTTCGCGTGCCCCATTCTGATTATTGACCGTTCATCGGGATGTTCCCGCCACGGATAACCTACCTCAATCCTGATCCTGTTCCGGGCTTTCCAATCCCCGAAGCTTACGGTTCTTGCCGCGATAAACCACGGTAACCGGCTTGCGCTTGTCAGCTGAGGGTGCGAAACCGTAATCAGCAAGATATTGTACGGGTTCGTTTAATTTAAGCTCGCGGCGCTGCTCAATCACATCTTGTGGATTGCGATGCCGTGGACCATTGACATAGTCACTGGGGAAACGTACCCCCGGTTGGCATCGACCATTGCCATGGCGGTGCATCGTTCCCGACGCACCGCCAGAAGCTGGTTTACCTCGTTTACTCTTAATTTTTCCTGGTTTTGCCTGCTGGGCCGTACCTGCTGCTAGCACATTACCGTTGACCTCATTCTTTGCAGGATCCTGGCCATGTTTGGTTTTGCGCTTGCCCCGATGACTTCGGGATCTGGATCTATGAACACCCACAGCAGCAGGGGCTTCTTCCGTTTTTTGTAGGGCAGGAGGCGGTGCGCCCTGCCCTACGGGATCCGTACTGATTTCTCCGTCAGGGGCCTCAAGGTGCTCAACGTCTATCTGCAATCCCACAGATAACTGAACCACCGATTCACTCAGCTGTTCACCCAACACCAAGCTTTGAAGATTCCGCCCTTTCAATGCCTCTAGTACCGCTTGCAGATCTTGCGCAGAATCACCAGCCAGCAACTCATCCGATTTATCGATGACCAGCGCGTCAAGGCGCTCGAGCGGTACCCGTCCCCGCCGGATATGATCCACCAATCGATCGGGAGTAGCGATCAGTATATCCAGAGGACGGCGAAGCAATTGAGACTGCATCGGATAAGGACGACCACTGACAATAGTGCCAAAACGCAGTGGCGTATCCTGAATCAATCGCTTGATTAATCGCCCTAGGTGCATCGCCTGATCCCGCTGCGCTGTGAGTACAAGTATCCGCGGTCCGCGTCCTTCGGGAGCCTTGCGCGTCATCAATAAATGTAGCAAAGCAAGTGTCCACGCCATGTTTGGCCTCCGCTCCTCCGATACACGGACGAAGAGATTACGTCCCTCCAGAATCGAGGCCATCATCCGCCGCTGAAAATCTGTTGGAGAATCGAATCCCATCCCTTCTGCCGCAGCAGACAAAGGGCCTGCCAGGTTCATATCCATCAGGAGTGCTGCCAATGATTTTTACCTCTCGCCGTTTTCAGGTAAGCTTTGGGATGAAGTGAATCGCTTACCATCAGGGTCAGCTGGGCCACTTTCAGTAATTCATACACTTTTCCATCTACTGGAATTTACAAATTATCCGTTCGATAAAGCCTTGTTCACGTAAACTCGCTGAATAGCAAACTATCGAATAAGCTGATAACCTTTTTAAAATCATACTAATGGATTGCAAGACACGCTTCCATCTAACCCCTGTATCCACCCCAGGAGATGGCTGCAAAATTCCTCGATAAGGCTTCAATCCGTCTATCGGACAGACTAAAAAATCGCATACCATAATCAACCTGGAATACCAGATTATGATGCATACGGAACCCGGCCACCCTGATCCGCGATGAATATCAAGCCTGAGCAGAATTTGCATTCCACCCATACATCATTAGCTTCTGTGTTCACGAGTGGGGACGGGTTTCTGCCCTTTGGCGGATCTGATGTTTTCCATGACCTTATGAAACTATACCTACAGTTCATGATGGTTTTATGAGGAATACGGCGGCAGGTCATCAGTAGCGACCGGTGCTCCCCATCCAATTTGTTGGCTACAGGAAAATCTTGATCGCCATGGTAGAGGCTGGTCTCATGACATTTCACTGCCCAGTAGAACCTACTGAGTTATCATTGCGCAGCAAGCAAGCTAAATTTTTTATGGGGTTTGTAGGTCAGATTATAGACAACCCCCACGTTCCAGAAGTCCCGCATCAATCACCGATACGAGTATACCGGATAAAATCACAGCTAGGTAAATACTATACGCGCAAATTCGCATTACGCAACCAAACGACTACTGCGAAGCCCGCGCCCCTCATAAACTCTCAACACCCTGCGCGGGGAGAAAACAAACCACGACAGTAGCCGATCATCTCACTCCCCTTCCAAATTTTCCAGCTCCTCCCAGCGAGCATAGGCGATTTCCAGCGTTTGTTTAATTTTCTCCGCTTCATGCTGCCATTGACTAATATTTTTCGGCTGCTGACGATAACTCTCTGGATCCGAAAAAAAAGCATGGAGCCGATCTTGTTCTGCCTCCAGAACTGTAATTCTTTCCGGCAAGGTATCCAGCTCACGCTGTTCCTTATACCCTAATTTCCGGGTTTGTGCTGGTCTGATTCGGGTTGCCATCATGGTTTTATCTCGAGGGCGGGGCGGCTCCTGAGGTTTCGGCCTTTGTCGCAGCCAGTCCTGATAACCACCGACATACTCGATAAATTTCTCCTTACCCTCGTAAGCCAGGGTGCTAGTCACGACATTATCCAGAAACTCCCGGTCGTGACTGACCAGGATCAAAGTGCCGGCATAATTCACTAGCAGGGATTCCAGTAATTCCAGAGTTTCCATATCGAGATCGTTAGTGGGTTCATCCATGACCAGCAGGTTGATCGGCCGGGTAAACAAGCGGGCCAGCAACAACCGATTGCGCTCCCCCCCGGACAGTGCGCGGATGGGTGTTCGTGCGCGCTGGGGAGAAAACAGGAAGTCTTGAAGATAGCCCATGATATGCTGTTCCTGCCCGAATACATTGACGTGGGTGCTGCCCTGACCGACATAGTCGATCGCCTTAGCTTCTAGATCCAGCTGCGCCCGCTGCTGGTCGAAATAAGCCAGCCCCAGACCGGTCCCCAATCGCAAATGGCCGACTGAAGGTTGCAGCGCCCCGGTTAACAGGCAAATCAGGGTTGTCTTGCCGCAGCCATTCGGGCCGACGATTCCGAGCTTGTCCCCCCGCTGTAGAGTCAGATTAAGATCGCTTATGATTTTCCGGTCGCCTAAAACTACATCCACCCCTTTCGCTTCGGCAACCAAACGCCCGGAAATTGCCCCACTATCCACTCGCAGACGCGCAGAACTGAGCCGTTGGCGGCGCTCACCGTATTGCTCGCGCATGCACTTAAGCGCGCGCACCCGCCCCTGATTGCGGCGGCGACGAGCTTCCAGACCGCGCCGAATCCAGGCTTCCTCCTGGGCAAGGCGCTTATCGAATAGCGTCCGCTGATTTTGCTCGGCTTCCAGATCCTCTGCCTTGCACCGCACATAAGCCGGGAAAGTCATAGCATAGCGGGTCAGACAGCCACGATCGAGATCCAGCACCGTTTGGGCTGTATGCGTCGCAAACGCTCGATCATGGGTGACAAAAATCAGGGCGTAAGGAAAATCCCCAACAAAATCCTCCAACCAACGAATGGCTTCTATATCCAGATGATTGGTGGGTTCATCGAGCAACAGCAATTCAGGCTCCTGCACCAGTGCCTTTCCCAGCAATACCCGCCGCTTGAGGCCGCCGGACAAATCAGCGAAATTGGCTTCCAGAGACAACTCCAGACGAGAAACCACCCGCTCTACCCGACGGCTGAGTTGCCAGCCATCGGCAGCCTCCAACCGATGCTGCACATCCTCCAGCAGCGCAAGCAACTCCAAAGATGGGCGGTGACCCAATAATTGGCTTAGGCGATGGTATTCGGCACAGATTGCTCCCAACTCACCTAATCCTGATGCGATGACTTCAAATACTGTACCCCCCAAATCCCGAGGTACTTCCTGCCCCAGGTAAGCTATACGCAATCCGGCGGCATGGATCAGCTCCCCAGCATCCGGCTGAATCGTTCCGCTGATAATCTTCATCAGAGTAGATTTTCCAACTCCGTTGCGGCCCATCAGACAGACATGTTCACCCGCATTGAGGATTAGGTTGGCATGATTGAGTAATTGAATGTCGCCTGTGGCGAAACAGACATCACGAAGTTGCAAAACCGGCATAGAGGGTCTATTTATTAAACAATGGAAGTTGAATTTAGCGCATCATAGCGCAAACTTCCGATCCTGGGATTTATGAACGGAGGAAAGACCCATGAAGCGATTAGAAATCTGTCCATTGCCGCCGGGAATCGGTATCGTCCAACCTGACTACGGTCATTCTGAACAGGTCAGGATGGATACCCCGGCGATTAAGGTTATGACTAATTTGACCCGAGTCAAAACAGTGACTACCCAACCCCAGGCCCGGCTTGATTTTGTGCATCAGCACATGATCGCCAATGGTGTGCGGATGGTGTTGGTGATTGACGCGCAACAAAACGTCATCGGTGTGTTGACAGCCACTGATTTGCTCGGTCCTACGCCCCTGCAAAAGAGTCAGGAACTTAGACTTCCGCATGATCAGTTGCTGGTCGAGCATGTGATGACCCCGGCGCGGAAGATGGATGTCATCTATTACCATGATGTTACTCATGCCGACGTGGCCGAAATCGTTGCTACTCTGCGGGAGGTCGAGCGTCAGCACATCATCGTCGTAGATAACGAGACCAATCCACCAATTATTTGCGGCATTTTCTCGTTGACCCAGATCGAACGGCAACTCGGCATGCATTTGGAGCCCGTTCGTGCCCAACACACGCTGATCGATCTGCAAAAGGAAATTTCTGCCTGAACGAATATTTATCAGCACATCAAGAATCTACATGGGTAAATCATCCTGTAAGGTACTGTTTATCGATGAGAGGCAAGCAATAATACCAACAAATCCTCAGTATCGAATCGCCATGGGGTGTGGTTGATATTGAATTGACTGCTTCTACCGAAGAAGTTCGCGTCTGCACCCAGCGCGACAAAGGTGTCAGGTTGCACCGCCCGCAATGTGGCAAGTGTTGTGCAGATTACGGCCCCTCGCTGTTTCACACGGGTAATAGAGTTAAAATGAGGCATAAGTTC
>CAZUKD010000061.1:0-5911 GCA_964620825.1 uncultured Ectothiorhodospiraceae bacterium | reverse complement strand
TTACTCAGCTTTCACTCTGAAGGTATACTCCAAGCGGATAACCCAAGCCTTAGGATTGGGTCCGCCAGTTGCCGTCACCACCGGCGGTGTGCCGGAATTGATCCTGCAGAACGCGCTATAAGCTACTGGAAACCTTTATGTTGGATGCCTCGAAAGGTAGCCAGAATCCTGGTGAGCCGGTACAGGTACAGGTACAGGTCATACTTCCTTATAAATTTCAGCCCCCTGCGTACGGAATTCATTTGCCTTCTCCTCCATCCCCGCCTCGATTACTACCTCGATCCCGACCTCCTTCTGCGCGGCATACTCCCGCACATCCTGCGAGATTCTCATGGAGCAGAAGCTGGGGCCGCACATGGAGCAGAAGTGCGCGACCTTATGTGCCTGTTTGGGCAGGGTTTCGTCGTGAAATTCATGTGCCTTTTCAGGATCAAGGCCCAGGTTGAACTGGTCTTCCCAGCGGAATTCAAAACGCGCTTTGGATAGCGCGTTATCACGTAGTTGGGTACCCGGGAAGCCCTTGGCTAGATCGGCTGCATGCGCTGCAATCCTGTAAGCGATGATACCGTCGCGCACGTCCTGCTTGTTGGGCAGCCCGAGGTGCTCCTTGGGCGTGACGTAGCAGAGCATGGCCGTACCATACCAGCCGATGTTGGCTGCACCGATGACGGAGGTGATATGGTCATAACCGGGGGCGATATCAGTGACCAGCGGTCCCAGGGTGTAGAACGGTGCCTCAAAACAGTCAGCGAGTTCCTTATCAACGTTCTCCCTGACCTTCTGCAACGGAACGTGGCCGGGGCCTTCGATCATTACCTGCACGTCGTGTTTCCAGGCAATCTGGGTCAGTTCGCCCAGGGTTTCGAGTTCTGCAAACTGAGCGCGGTCATTAGCGTCGGCGATGGCACCAGGGCGCAGACCGTCACCCAGCGAAAAAGACACGTCATAGGCCTTCATAACCTCGCAGATGTCCTCGAAGTGAGTGTAAAGAAAGTTTTCCTGGTGATGTGTGAGACACCACTTGGCCATAATGGCGCCACCGCGTGAAACAATGCCGGTGATCCGCTCGGTAGTGAGCGGAATATACTGAAGACGCACGCCAGCATGGATGGTGAAGTAGTCCACACCCTGTTCAGCTTGTTCGAGCAACGTATCATGGAATAGTTCCCAGGTCAGCTCCTCCGGCTGGCCATTGACCTTTTCCAAAGCCTGATAGATAGGCACAGTACCGATCGGTACCGGTGCATTACGCAAGATCCACTCACGGGTTTCATGGATATTCTTGCCAGTGGAAAGGTCCATCAGCGTGTCACCACCCCAGCGTGCTGACCAGACCATCTTCTCGACTTCCTCCTCAATCGAGGAGGTGACAGCAGAATTACCGATGTTGGTATTGATCTTGGTACGGAAGTTACGCCCGATAATCATGGGTTCCAGTTCAGGGTGGTTGATATTGGCCGGAATGATAGCGCGCCCACGCGCGACTTCGTCACGGACAAACTCGGGCGTAATTTTATCAGGAATGGCCGCACCGAAAGATTGCCCAGGATGCTGATGTAACAACTTTTGATAGCGTGAATCGGAACGTAGTGCTTCCAGCAGGCAGTTTTCGCGGATCGCGATATACTCCATTTCGGGAGTGATGACGCCTTGGCGGGCATAGTGCATCTGGGTGACGTTACTACCTGCCAGGGCCCGGCGAGGTGGTCGGATATGCTCGAATCGCAGACTGGCGAGTTGGGGAGCGCTCAGCCGTCGGCGTCCATATTCGGAAGTTGGCCCATCAAGCATTTCGGTGTCGTTGCGTTCCCGTATCCAGGATTCCCGCAATGGAGGAAGGCCGCGCAGCAGGTCGATGCGGGCGTCTGGATCAGTATATGGCCCGGAGGTATCATAAACAGGAATCGGCGGATTCTCTTCCAGGCCAGCATTGGTGTTGGTGGGCGTCTGTTTGATTTCACGCATGCCGATGCGAATATCCGATCGCAAACCTTGCACGTAGATTTTCCGGGAAGCAGGGAAAGGGCCGGTAATCTCGGCCGAGAGTTGGCGGGTTTTCCGGGTAAATTCTTCGGGTATAGTGCTCATGGGTGTTTCCTCCGTCAGCTGGCAGCGGGTTGCTGGCGGAAACACGGGCACAGTGAATCCAAAGCTTCCCTCCGCCGGTATGGTCCGGTTCAGGTTCCAAGGGTATTTCTCAGCCCGGATGGGCACCCCCAGCTTCTCCTGGTAAATAGGTTGACTTGCAAAATTCGCTCAACTTAAAAAATTATAGCAAATAAAAGCTAACCCGGACAGGGCAACTTTACAAACGGTGAAATCCCGGAAACCCTGCCGGAGGGTTTTCCAAACCACCCTATCTCCAGCAATCAAGTCTTTTTGATGTCATTCAGTAATATCTTTCTCCATTGCGGATTACAATCCGATCATGAACGCCAAAAGTGATCCCTTGCTGCCCCCGGCAGCCCCCACTCAATCAAACCCCCCTCTTTCAGGTGTGAATTCAGGTTACCTCAAGGCTCTCTACCAGACCTATCAGCACAACCCTCAATCCGTAAATACCGACTGTCAGGCATTTTTTGAACAATTGCCCCGAACGGGTGAGCCATCCGAACCTAGCCTCCAGCCCGTTCAACGATCAGCTGGGTCTGCTCGCGATGTAGGTCGACAAATCGGGGTCTTGCAACTAATTCACGCCTATCGCTTCCTTGGACATCGACGCGCGAATCTTGATCCTCTGCATCTTTATCCTTTGGAAGAAATCCAGGAATTGCAGCCACAATTCTACGGGCTTGGCAAAGATGATCTGGACCGAGTTTTCCATACTGGCTCTATTCCTGGCCTGGAAAGCGCATCTCTGCGTAAGATCATTTCAGTACTGGAAGAGATCTACTGCGGCCCTATCGGCTCTGAATATATGCATATCAGTTCGATGGAGAAAAAACGCTGGCTTCAGGAGCACATTGAAAATACGCATACATATTTTACATTCACCCACGATCATCAGCTTTTCCTCCTCCAGAGACTCACCGCAGCTGAGGCCCTCGAACGCCACTTGCATACCAAATATATGGGGCAGAAGCGGTTTCCCCTGGAAGGCGCTGAAAGCCTCATTCCGTTACTCGATACACTGATCGAGCAGGCTGCCAAAGAAGGTGTTTGAGAAGCAGTGATCGGTATGGCGCATCGCGGTCGCCTGAACGTACTCATCAATATTCTGGGTAAATCCTCGCAAGAACTGTTTCAGGAATTCGAAGGATAGCATGAGAGTAGTGATATCCTTATTGGTGATGTCAAATACCACCTCGGCTTTTCCTCTAATCGTATAACCCCAGCTAGTCCAATCCATCTCGCGCTAGCTTTTAATCCCTCGCATCTGGAAATTATAAATCCAGTCGTAGAAGGCTCAGTGCGGGCTCGTCAGGATCGCCAGGGTGATCGGCAAGGGAGAAAAGTAATTCCTATCGCCATTCATGGTGATGCAGCTTTCGCCGGGCAGGGTGTGGTCATGGAAACGCTCAACATGTCACAAACCCGAGGTTTTTCAACCAAGGGAACAATCCATATTATAATCAACAATCAGATCGGTTTCACCGTCAGCACCCCTATGGACGCTCGTTCCAGTCTGTATTGTACCGATGTGGCCAAAACAATCCTGCACGTCAATGGCGACCATCCTGAGGCGGTGGTTTTAGTGACCCGCCTAGCACTTGATTATCGCATGCGTTACGGTGAGGATGTGGTGATCGACCTAGTCTGTTACCGTCGGCATGGACACAATGAAGCCGACGAACCCAGCGTGACCCAGCCCACCATGTATCGGCGAATCCGTGAGCTACCAACGACTCGCGCCCGCTGCGCCAGAGCCTTGCAGGAAGGTGGTGTAATTGATGCGAATCTTGCTGATAAATTATCGAATTCATGCCGTGCACAACTCGAAACCGGCGCCCCGGTAGTCCCTATCTGGTCAGACAAGCCGCCCACAAAAGTCCCCAAGGCTAATTGGGCACCCTATCGCCGGGCGAAGACTGACCGAGAACCAATTACCGGCGTTCCACTACCACGCTTGCGCATGTTTGCGGAGCATCTTATTCAGTTGCCAGCGGACTTCACCGTGCATCCACGCGTAGCGAAAATACTTGAAGATCGCCGCCGCATGGCTGTGGGAGAAATTCCAATTGACTGGGGATTTGCGGAAACGCTGGCCTATGCCAATCTGGTCGCCGAGAAACACGCTGTGCGTCTCTGTGGTCAGGATAGCGAGGGGCACCTTCTTTCACCGTCATGCGGTGTTGCACAATCAATCCCGGCGTGAGTCCTACATCCCGCTACGCCATCTTGACCCAGACCAAGCAGACTTTCTGATTATCGATTCCCTGCTTTCGGAAGAGGCGGTGTTGGCTTTTGAATATGGTTACGCTACCGCCTCACCGGAGTCACTAATCATCTGGGAGGCGCAATTTGGTGACTTCGTCAATGGTGCTCAGGTCGTCATTGACCAATTCATTAGTTCTGGCGAGGAAAAATGGGGGCGCCTCAACCATCTGGTGCTGTTCCTGCCCCATGGCTACGAGGGTCAGGGATCCGAACATTCCTCGGCCAGGCTCGAACGCTTTCTGCAACTGTGCGCCAATAACAACATACAGGTCTGCTACCCTACGCTGCCGGCACAAATATTTCATCTGCTGCGCCGACAAATCTTGCAGCCGGTCCGCAAACCACTGATTGTAATGTCGCCCAAAAGTCTATTGCGCCACAAGCTCTCGATCAGCCAACTAGATAAACTGGAAAGTGGTACCTTTCAACGCATTTTACCCGATCCAGACTTGCTTAATCCCCAAACTGTAAAACAAGTGGTGATCTGCAGTGGTCATATCTTCTTCGATCTACTCGATCGTCGCCGCACCGAGGGTCGCCATGAAATCGCCTTAATTCGTATCGAACAGCTTTACCCTTTTCCCCGTGCCGCATTAGGGAAAAGCCTAGCAATATATCCGCAGGCCCAGCATATCGTCTGGTGCCAGGAAGAGCCGCATAACCAAGGTGCCTGGCGATCCATTCGTAAGGAATTGCATGCTGTTATCACTCCCGGCAAGACACTGCGATGCCTTTCCCGTGACCAAGCAGCCGCACCGGCTGTAGGTTATTACGCATTGCATCTCCGGCAACTCCATAATCTGCTGGATGCCGTGTTTTCCTAACCCGGGAAACGCCGCCAAGGAGCAAGACTTGTGTCTGGGGTTAAATATAAATGTCTAGCAATAGAAACCTAAAGTTTTACCGTTTTGAGGTTATCAGGGTGCGCAGTAACTATGGGCTAAGGCTAATTTTGATGGGGTTTGCCCCGGTGTTTGTCAGCGAAGTTGTTGCGTCCATTGATCATGCGGCTGTGAGATTTCCCCCTTTCTCTGCTTAATTTTCCTTCGGTGGATTCAGCCAGACCTCAGTCACCGGATCCCGGTTTCTCGTCTTGCCAGACCAGCGCCGCAGGTTCTGCTGCCGGGCGGCTTCTCGCTGCTTTAGTAAATCCGTATCTGCGCCACGATGATGCCCTGGTTCAGCGTCACGTAGCGGATGGCGCTGTGCTGGTGCTCATCGTTGTACCACCGGCGTGCCGACTCGAGGCCCTCAAACGGTTTGCTCGGGCAGCCCGGCGCGTATTTGAGGGTGCAGAATAAGCTCTCCGAGTATGGGTTGTCGTGCTGACCGAGGGCTGACTGAAGGACGGCACGACACCCAGCTTTTGCAGGGTGACCAACATCGTCGCGCCCTTCATCGGACCATCGTTATCGGCGTGCAGCACCAAACCATCTTTATGTGTCCAGCCCCGCCTGATTCTTTGGTTGCCCAACAAAGAGTTCAGGTTAATCTTTGTGCCAAGCGCGGAGCGCTTGCAAGGGGTTTTGTGACC
>CAZUKD010000060.1:0-6054 GCA_964620825.1 uncultured Ectothiorhodospiraceae bacterium | reverse complement strand
CGACAAGACGAAAAAACACCCAATTTGATGCGAAAGTGTCGAACTCGGGTGCGCCAGCCGCGCCAACATCCGCTAGACTGTGGAAAGCGCCATGGGTTTACCCCTCTTCGTTTCGATCAGCGGCCCAAGTCTGGGAATCACGATGATACCCCCTGCTTGGGTGTCGGCGAGCACCTCATCAAGGATTTGCGCCTCTTTATTAAGATCAGCCAAGGCGTGATTACGTCACGCCTTGGCTTAAGGTGGCTTCAGGATACCTGCTGCGATCTTGGCAAAACGGGTACGTATCGCACACGTGGTATTCACGGATGCCGATGGCACAAGCTGTTTGCTCCAGGCTTAAACCCCACTCCAGAGGGAGCAAAACCGCCTGGGCTTGGCGCAACCAGGCAGCCGTCCTGGCCGCATGCAGCAACTCTTTCGCCGCCTCAATATGCTCTGCTCCACTGGCTGGACGTGCCCTACCATACTCCTCATAGAAAACATGACTTATGATTATTCTTTTTAAGGCTAATTGGGATAAGGCTGAGGTAGGCATGGGAGGTTCCATGGTAAGGTTTTTTTAATGGGCGGCATCCCAATCTTTGCCAATACCGATTTCAACTCGTAGGGGCACTTGGAGTTGGGCGGCATTTTCCATGTACTCACGCAGGCAACAGCTTGCACTGTCAAGCAGGTTATCTGGTACCTCTAAAACCAGTTCATCATGGACTTGAAGAATCATGCGCAGGGGAAAACCCTCATTTTCCAGCCAGTGATCGACCATAATCATGGCCCGTTTAATGATGTCCGCAGCAGTCCCCTGCATCGGCGCGTTGATGGCCATTCGTTCAGCTTGGGCACGCTGCTGCGGGTTGCGAGACCGGATATTCGGTACATAGAGTCGGCGTCCGAATAGAGTTTCAACGAACCCTTGTTTACGTGCCTGTACTCGCGTTGCGTCCATGAAGTGATGCACCTCAGGATAGCGAGCGAAATAACGATCGATATAATCCTGAGCTTCCACTCGCCCGATGCCAATCTGCCGGGCTAGACCAAATGCCGACATGCCATAAATGAGACCAAAATTGATGGCCTTTGCAGCGCGGCGCTGTGCAGGGCTGACGTCATCCGGGGGTACGTTAAAGATCTCGGCTGCGGTGGCTTTGTGGATGTCTTTGCCGATCGCAAAGGCATTGAGTAATCCAGGGTCGCTGGAAAGATGGGCCATGATGCGTAATTCGATCTGGGAATAATCCGCAGCGATGAGGCTATGGTTAAGCGGTGCGATGAATGCCTGCCGGATGCGCCTGCCTTCCGGCGTGCGTACTGGGATATTTTGTAGATTTGGGTTCGATGAGGCCAGGCGTCCTGTTGATGTGACCGCTTGTTGATAGGAGGTATGAACGCGACCAGTGCGAGGATCGATACGTTTGGGTAATTGATCCGTGTAGGTGGATTTAAGCTTGGCCAACGCCCGATAGTTGAGAATCAAGCGGGGAAATTCATGCTGTGCGGCGAGCTCCTCCAGCACATCTTCAGCGGTAGAGGGCTGACCTTTCGGGGTTTTGCGCAGAATTGGCAAATGTAGCTGCTTGAACAGGATCTCCTGGATTTGCTTCGGTGAACCGAGGTTGAAATTGCTGCCAGCCAAATCCCGGGCCTGTTGTTCAATTTTAACTAAATGTTCACTTAATTCGTAACTCTGCTGTCGGAGCCGATCCGCATCAACGCAGACGCCTGTGCGTTCCATGCGGGAAAGAACGCGGATAAGTGGTATCTCGATTTCCTCGTAGACGCGGCGTAACCCCGGCTCGGCCTGAAGGCGGGGCCAGAACAACCGATGCAAACGCAAGCTGATATCAGCATCTTCGGCGGCATAAGGAGCGGCCTGTTCCAGGCTAACCTGATTGAAACTAATCTGTTTGGCGCCTTTGCCGGCCACATCCTCGAAATGTATGGTTTGATGCGCAAGATGCGTGGCCGCCAGGGTATCGAGGTCGTGACGGCTGGCAGTGGCATTGAGAATGTAGGATTCCAACATGGTGTCATGCCGAATACCTTCCAGGGTGATGCCGTGATTGGCAAGTATATTACGATCATACTTGAGATTGTGCCCCACTTTTAAGTGGGAGGCATCTTGTAGAAGGGTTTTCAGGCGCGCCAACACCTGCTCACGGTCAAGTTGCTTCGGTGCCCCCTCATAGTCGTGGGCCAGAGGAAGGTAAGCCGCTTCTCCGGGCTTGATAGCAAACGACATCCCTACGATTTCGGCCCGCATGTAATTAAGGCCGGTGGTTTCCGTATCGAATGCGAAGATTTCAGCAGTTTGCAGCCGGGCGAGCCAGGCATTGAAAGTGGGTTCGTTGAGGATGCAGGTATAGGCACCGGCTTTGGCCCTGCTGAGTGCGGCTGGCTCGGCATGGGAAGACGATACCAGTTCGTGCAGCCAGGATTTGAATTCAAGTCGCTGAAACCATTCACACAAGGCTTCATGATCTGGAGGCGACGGTTTGAGATTTTCGGGTTGCATGGGTAGGACGAGGTTAGTGCGAACGGTAACCAGTTCCTTGGCGCGAGGCAGCCAAGACAAAGTGGCGCGTAGATTTTCCCCAATTTTCCCCTTGATGTCTCCCGCATGCGTGATGACCCCGTCGAGTGATTCATATTGTTGCAACCATTTGGCCGCGGTTTTGGGGCCACATTTGGGGACTCCAGGTACATTGTCAACTGTATCCCCGACCAGCGATAGATAGTCAGGGATACGGTTCGGAGAAACACCAAATTTTTGCTTCACTGCTTCAATGTCCAGATGGGTATTGGTCATCGTGTCGATCAGTGAGATAGCGTCATCAACCAATTGAGCAAGATCCTTGTCGCCAGTGGAAATCAACACCTGCCAGCCTATTTTTTCAGCCGCTCTAGCGAGTGTGGCGATGACATCATCTGCTTCAACGCTATCGATGACCAGAATCGGCAGGCCCATCGCGCGGATAATGGTATGCAAGGGTTCGATCTGGCAGGCGAGATCATCCGGCATGGGAGGGCGATTGGCTTTATAATCGGCGTAGAGATCATCTCGGAAGGTTTTGCCTTTGGCATCGAAAATGATAGCAACATGTTCGGACTCATAATCCTTTAACAGGCGACGCAACATGTTGATGACACCATAGACAGCGCCGGTGGGTTCTCCGCGGGTGTTGGTCAAAGGTGGCAGGGCATGGAATGCCCGGTAAAGATACGAGGAACCATCAACAAGGATCAGATCGGGTTTGGGCATGATTTTAGAATGGATCGATTAGATAACTATAGCTTAACTGCCCGCTGGGAAAAATGCGCCTCTTATGCAACCCGGCCTTATCGGCGACAGTCGTTTGTGGTAATAATATGGCTCCAATTCACAAACAGGATCCCACGAACTCACAACGACGACGCTTCCAATCCAATTTATTGCCCATGGATGATACCGGCACGGCTCGGGAGAGCTGGAGGATTTTCCAGATCATGGCTGAATCTGCCGAAGGGTTTGAGCGTCTGACGCAGTCCGGGCCTCATGAATACTCGCCGATTCATCGGAAGAAGTTGTAAATACCATTTCCAATTATTATGAATCCAAAGGATTCAAACCCTTACCCGAGAACGGGAGAAGCTTCTCGATCTATAAGGAACCAGCCATGTCCGTTTTTACCCCAGTCAGCCAGTCCGAACTTAAACAATTCTTGGTGGATTACGATCTTGGTGCAGTGACTGCGTTTACGGGAATTCGCTCCGGGATAGAGAACACTAACTATTTCCTTGCGACGATGGCCGGTAATTTTGTGTTGACCCTGTTTGAGCAGCACGAGGCCAAAGATATGCCCTATTTTCTCAATCTCATGGCCTGGCTCAACGAGCGTGGCGTACCCAGCGCGCATCCGATCACTGATCGTAAGGGAAGAACCCTGAAGAGACTCAATGGCCGTCCGGCAGCTATCGTCCAGCGGCTGCCAGGAGAAAGTCATATGGATCCCGGCGTACAAGATTGTGCAACCATGGGCGCGGCGCTGGCGGAAATGCATCTGGCAGCCCGTGAATTTCCCGAATTACGCCCTAATGATCGAGGTCCGCGTTGGTTCCGGGAGATGGGTGAGCAGCTCATATCGTATTTGAGCAAAGAGGACGCCGCCCTGCTGAAAAGTGAGCTGCACTTTCAGAGCCTGTATCGTTTTGCCGATTTGCCGCGTGGGGTCATTCACGCTGATCTGTTTCGGGACAATGCCTTGTGGGTTGGCAAAGAATTATCCGGCATCATTGATTTCTATTATGCGTGCAATGATACTCTCCTTTATGACTTGGCGGTAATGGTCAATGACTGGTGCAGTGGCGAGCACGGAGTGCTGGATCTTGAACGTGCGCTGGCAGCAATGCGAGCCTATCATGAAATCCGGCCATTAATTGCGATCGAGCGGGGTGCCTGGCCGGCTATGCTGCGCGCCGCCGCTCTGCGGTTTTGGCTGTCCCGGCTGCGTGACTTGCATTTTCCACGCCCAGCAGAAATCGTACATGTTAAGGATCAAGAGGTATTCAATGCAATCCTTGAGGATCGCATTGAACGGCGCCATGAGTTGCAGCGGCACTGGATTTGAGGGTAAAACTCCGACTAGTCGCCAACTGCCCGGCCGAGGAGTAATCAAGATGGATCCCAGATCCTTTGGCAGAAATCAGTAATTGGGTGGTGACTCATGATCCGGTGGCGTGGGTTGATCGGCTAGATAAGCCCCCAGTTGCGCTTGCAGGTGACTGACGGTTTCCTGGAGCTGTCGCCAGCCTCGTTCCTTTGCGATCAGGGCCTTGTTAATGGCTTCGATCTCCACTTCCAGATGAGCAACGTGTTCTTCAAGTTGCGCAATACGATTAGGGTTCATGGGGTGCCTCGATTTTCCCGGTAGAATGGGTGGTTTCCGGTTGCCGGGGAAAAATGCGAGCTTTGGTGCGGGGCAATAAACGAGCGCCAAGCGCACCCAAGAGTGTGCTCCCCAGTATGAACAGGTGTAGATTGACTGCGGCGGCCAAGGCGGGTTTCAATGCCACGCCTTGGGGTAACAGACCAGCTAGAATCGATGCTTCATAAGTGCCAACACCAGCCAGGCCATGCACGGGCAGTACACTGCCGAGTTCACCGCTGACCATACCCGGGAGCGCCATAATCCAAGAGAGTGGATCGAATCGAGTAAATAAAAATACCATGATTCCGAGCTTCATGCTCCAGTTCGCCGCAGTCCACAGCCAGGTACGCGCCAATAAAACGCCATTATCCGGTAGCGCCACCAGCACGTGGCGCATGATGGTGACCGATCGACTGGATAAGGGTTCAATCAGAATGAGCAGGTGGGGGCGGATCAGATAGATCAATGCTGGCAGAAGTAGCCACAAGGCCAGCAGCGGCAAGCTCAGGCTGCCCGCTAAAAAGCGCTGGCTGATGGCCGACCAGCCGAGTGCCAGGATGACATGCAGATCGAGTAGCCGCAGCCAGAGCAGCGCAGGGATTGAGCGGTTGACCGGTATACCGAAGTAGCGATGCATTAATACGGGGAAAGCCACTTCCCCGGTGCGCATGGGCAGAAAGTTATTAAAAAAATTATGTAGCAGGGTCAGACGCAAGGTGGCCACGAATTGGCCATGCAAATCCGAGCGAAAATAATCCAGGATACGGATTGCCCTGAGGAGATAAGTGGCCAGCATCAGGATTGAGGTAAGGGTCAGTTCCAGAGGAGAAAGGTGCGTCCATGGTAAGAAGAGGCGTTGCCAGCCGATAACCCACTCCAGCCAGAATACGAAGCCCAGAGTAATCGCGAATGCCACCGGCCAGCGCCAAAAATGCCATAAAGCAGAAAATCTATCGTGGTGGTCATTTGCCATAACAGGTTCCCGTTCCTACTCCCGAAGGATTTCCGAAATGGCGATCCGGGTGCGTGATCCCATATAAGTTCCGCTCATCAGCTTGATTCCAGTAAGGCTGATTGTCAAAATGATAATAAAAGAAGAGCCTGTCCCAGATAATGCATTAAATGTACTATCTGGGACAGTATGCAAAAG
>CAZUKD010000059.1:0-6296 GCA_964620825.1 uncultured Ectothiorhodospiraceae bacterium | reverse complement strand
TCTTCATCTCCTTCGCACTCATTATAAATGCGCTAAATAGTGTTAGTACGGCCTAAACCGGCCCACGATCTTTGCACCTCCACCCCGTCTATCCATGCTGATCGTAATGTCCTCGTGCTCTAGGGTATCGGTGAATACCGTGCTGGTGAACTATGCGCCCTGGTCGCTGCTAAAGATCTCCGGCTTGCCATACCTGCGTAGCGCCTCTTGCATGCAATGAGCGATAGAGACCCGCTGTGCTGATTGCATCCTAAGGTCATCCGGATTCCATCCGCAAGCAATTTGGTCTCTTGGTGATTAACCCCGGCAGAGGTGATGACAACGTACCGATGATAGGCTGGGTGTTATTGCACCGGTAGTGATGTCGGGCTGATGCTTACGAGCTTAAGCCCAAGACTGATCCGGTCTACCAATAAGCAATACAGCAAACCATTTCATTCCAGCTCACAACTGCCGGGGGTGATGACGCCTAAGTGATGACTGATCTTGCGAAGGCTGAAGCCCACAGCATTTAAACAGGATATGACCGGTGTCCTGATAGCTAGATACAGGCAAGGACATGAGGGAATCTCCTGATGGTGATGTTGTCTGGTAACTGCACACTATCAGAACTCCTTCCATGTCCTTATTTCTGGATCTACGCGGAAGGGTGGGTTGATATTAGCCTTTCGTTTCTATCACATGAAAAAGGATATTGATGCTGGGAACGTTAAGGTGAATGGCAAAAAACTACCTTTCCAGACTAAATTCGAGCAGGCTGTTGAAATGTTGCCTGAGATATCAGACGCTTTCCGTGGTTCCCCTGTGTTGGTCGTCACTGACAGCTGGTTTGGAAACGATGGCTTGTTCAAGCCCATGCGTCATGTTGTCGGTCAGCATTGCCACATTCTCTCTCGGTTACACATCAATGCTTCGTTATTTTATTCAGCCCCAAAGCCTTGCAAAAAACAACGCGGTAGAACGAAAAAATAGGGCGACAAATTAGGCAATGCTACAACTCTGGCAGAGCAATTTATCCAACACACCACCACCTCATGCTGTTACCAATCATCTCAATTTATGTATGATGGCAGCGACAGTGACTGGATATGTGCTGATCGTCTTAGTTATACGCCAAAGCGTTGTTACGCTGTTAACAATCGAAAGCACTTTGCATTTTCTGATGTGAGAAAACTCATTACACAAGCTGCTCTTATTAATGATTTTGTGTTGGTTTGCCCTAAATCGGGCAAACCAACACAAAATTCATTGATCACCGCGCTACTACGCATGGTCGCATAGGGAAAAGCGTGAGGCTTTGGTTTATTGATTCTTAGGAATAGATACAGATTATGCATAAGCATCAATTGAAGCTGACACCTATGGAATTTATCTCCTGGACACTGTAGTAATAGCCTGGGCGACGTAGTCCACGTTGCCCGGATTTAGAGCTGCCACACAAATACGGCCGTTGTCGAGTACATAGATTCCGAATTCATCCTGCAGTCTTCGTACCTGCGCCTGGTTCAGGCCGGAAAAGGAAAACATACCCTGTTGTTGTAGCAAAAAATTAAAGTCGATTTGCGTATCAGCCTGTTGTAAATATCCGACTAACTCCCGACGCATCTCCCGGATACGCAAACGCATGGAAGTCAGCTCTTCCCGCCAACGGATATTGAGCTCCAGCGTCGTCAAAATCCGGGACACCACCGCCGCGCCAAATGTCGGTGGATTGGAATAATCGGCACGAATGATCTGTTTAAGCTGGGAACGCACACGCCCGGCTTCTTCGGCGGATTCACAAACCACGGACAATGCACCCACCCGCTCCCCATACAACGAGAATGACTTCGAAAATGAGTGGGCTACAAAAACAGGCAAACTACTGGCGGTAAATTGCCGCACCACACGGCTATCCTCCTCAACGCCAGCTCCAAAACCCTGATAGGCGATATCAAGAAAAGCTACCAACTGATGCTCCTGCATCATCCCAATGATCTTTTCCCACTGAGCAGGCGTGGGATCGATGCCGGTAGGATTGTGGCAACAAGCATGTAAAACAACAATATCTCCCTGAACCAGGTTTTCCAGACTGGCAAGCAAATTCGAGAAATCAAGTGCTCTAGTATCCACATTATAATAGGGATAACCTACAATTTCGAAATCTGCCGCAGCAAAAACAGCCTGATGATTCGGCCAGCTGGGCTGACTGATCGCCACCTTGGCCCGAGGCGATAACCGATGCAGAAAATCCGCCCCAATCCGCAAAGCTCCGGTCCCTCCGAGTGTCTGTACAGTCACCAACTTTTCATCGGTCAACTCAGATGCGTGAGTACCAAATAATAATTGCTGGGCCGCTGCAATATAGGCTGGCAGGCCATCGATGGGGAGATAGGGATGTGGTGTGGCCGCATTGATCAATTGCCTCTCGGCGGTGCGAACAGATTCCAATAGAGGAATATGGCCGGCCTCATCAGAGTAAACGCCAATCCCAAGATTGACCCGATTGGGTCGTACATCAGCGGAAAAAGCCTCACTCAATCCCAGAATTGGGTCTCCAGGAACCATCTCGACAGCAGAAAAAAATGGCATATCCAAACACCAGAATTAAAGGCTAAAAACAATATCAAGTATAAGCCACATCTTCGCAAAATGGGGGATTTCCCGCGCTGACAACTGCCGACTCTCCTGGTAAATGTTAAACTTGATTTAAGCCATCAATAAGCCGGGAATACACACCATGACTACAATCCATGCTAATGTCGATCCACGTGAAATCAGTAAATTCGACGAGCTGGCCCATCGCTGGTGGGATAGTGAAGGGGAATTCCGCCCCCTGCACGATATCAATCCATTCCGTTTGGAATTCATCGAAAAAAATGCCGGTAATATGACTGGTAAACAGGTCCTCGACGTAGGTTGCGGGGGAGGGATTTTATCTGAATCCATGGCGGCCAGAGGTGCCCGGGTCAAAGGGATCGACATGGGAGAGGCTCCATTGACCGTGGCCGAACTTCATGGCCTGGAAAGCGGTATCAAAGTCGATTATGAGCACATCCTTGTGGAAATACTTGCCGAACGTGAACCGGAAAGTTATGACATCGTCACCTGCATGGAAATGCTCGAACATGTGCCGGATCCGGAATCCGTAGTTCGAGCCTGTGCCCGCCTGGTCAAACCTGACGGTCACGTATTTTTCTCCACTCTCAACCGTAACCCAAAATCATTTTTGCTGGCTATCGTGGGTGCTGAATATTTATTGCATCTCTTACCGCGTGGTACTCACGAATATAATCGGTTCATCCGGCCCTCCGAACTCGATCGGGCCATTCGTCAGACAGATATGCAAGTCCAGCATATCCAGGGCATATACTACAACCCCCTGACCCATGAATATCGACTGAGCAACGATGTCAGTGTAAATTACCTGGTTCATGCGGTTCATGCGGTTCATGCCTGAATTCCACTGTCTGTTGTTTGATCTTGATGGCACCCTTGTCGATACAGCTCCCGATCTAATCGACGCGCTGAATCAAATTTGTATTCAACAGGGCCATTCTCCAGTTTCCCCACATATCGCCCGCACCCTTATTTCGCATGGCAGCATCGCCTTGTTGCGACTGTGCTTCGGGGAAACTGTGCCTACGGATCAGCTCACCCTTCTTCGACAGTCATTCACTGAAATTTATCGGCAACGAATAGCTGATCGATCTCGATTATTTCCAGGATTTACGCAAATCCTCACTGCTCTGGAGGCACGACAACTACCGTGGGGAGTGGTAACCAACAAGCCCGTTTCTTTGGCTGCATCCCTGCTGCGCCACTTAGGGCTAGAATCAAGAAGTTGTTGTCTGATCGGTGGAGACAGCCTTCCGGTATCCAAACCCGATCCCGCACCATTATTACAGGCCGCCCTACTTTGCAAGACACAACCGCAAGGATGTGCCTATATCGGCGATGCCAGAGCGGATATTCTGGCTGCCCGGGGTGCCGGCATGCAGGCACTGGTCGCCGGCTGGGGATACCTCGACCCAGCAGATAATCCCTCGACCTGGGGTGCTGACCGGATACTGGGATCACCAACCGATCTACTGCCCCTGATTGATTCAGCCCCAGCGCTCAATGGCCTGTAACAACCGCCTCTCGGCGTTTCCAGTACTCCTGTAATCGTCCGGACTCACGCAGAGAGGAAATCGACCCATTTCCTGCGCCGCTGTAGCCCCCATATTCCTTAGTAAAGGATGGTATAGCCTACGGGATCATCCGAAAATGGTCCTTACGCATACAACGCTCTCTCCGAAGAAGTGATCGATACCGGCAAAAGTGCCCCTAATCACTTCAAAATTACTCTTTTGGATTGATGAATCCTGGCTCATTATTTGCTAGGCCATTTCATATATGCTCTTGCGCCCAAATTTTGGCTTACCGCGGTTACCCCATCACCATGTACCAATCGATATCCCTTTTCAATCGAAACCATTTGCCGACTCTGATGACCATTCTGCTTGTATTCGCCGGCCTCTCGATTCCCGCACGTGCTGGCCAATGGGAACCGTTAGCAAAAATCGAACAAACTGCTGCGAATTACGCCAGTAAGCTTGCGCGGGAAAAACTACCCAGTGCGACGATTGATGTCATAGCCAACTCGCTGGATGATCGATTGCACCTACCCATCTGCAAACAACTGAGAGCATCGGCGAATAATGCCAATCCTGCTTCAGGAAGTGTAATCGTAGCGATTCACTGCGGTGATACCTGGAAATTATATGTTCCAGTCCGAATCCATACCAGACTGCAAGTCCTGATCATCAACCGGTCATTGCCACGGGGCACTCATCTGACCAAGAATGAGATTGGCAAAGCAAGACGCAGTATAACTGATCTGGTGTATGGTTATTACACCCGTATCGGGCAAGCTATCGGCCAGGTACTAAGACAAAACACCTCCCCCGGAACCGTGTTGACACCCAATCTCCTACGCCCACCATTATGGGTTCACAGGAGCCAGCTGGTTCGAATATACACCGGTGACGCCAGTTTCAGGGTTAGCACGGAAGGTATAGCGCTCCAAAATGGCACCCAAGGGTCAATCATTAAGGTACGCAATTCGATATCCAATCGGATTATTCAAGGCACAGTCATTGCTCCAGGAGAAATAAAAGTCGTTTATTGATGACGATTCCAGCTCAAGTGGGATCCGCAATTGGATTTTTTCATTATTTTGGGCTAAAGTTCCTAGACAAAGGGCCGATACTTTAGGATAAGTAAGCTTGAAACTCATGCATGTTTCGGTAGGAGAGTAAGCGATGAATATCGATCCAAAACATCTACGCCAAACCGGCATCCAGATGGCTACCTCATCTGCTGAAAAAAGTACTTCTACTCGCAGGGTAACTGCCGGTTCCGGGAATGCTCATTCTTCCGATCTGCAAGCCGGAAATACCGATTCCGTTAACCTGACTCAAGCCGGTACTCAGTTGGCTCAACTGGTGACTCATCTTACCAAGCATCCAGTCATCGATCATCAACGAACTGCAGAAATCCGGCAAAGACTTGCATCAGGGACTTACCAGATAGATCCAGCACGTATTGCCGACAAGCTAATTAACCAGGAATTCTCCGGTAAATCTTAAACTGAAATTTCCCTTCTCATGCCTGATGAAAACTTATCTAATCCTTACGACATCCTGAAAAAAGAGCTCAAGATAGTTATTGATCTTGCTCAGATACTGGAAAAGGAAGAAAGGCTGTTGAGTTCCCGGGACTTGGAGAAACTTCCTACTTTAACTGAAAGGAAAAACTACTTATTGGGGAAAATTGAATATCTAGAAAAATATCGTACTGAGGTCATGGTGCAACCCAGCCCTGGAGATATTTCTGTCGGGAGCTGCGATAATGATAGTCATAGACTCAAAATTTGCTTACGAGAAACGCTGTATCGTTGCCAAAAACTCAATCAAAAGAACTCGCGACTGAATCAGATTGGACAACAACACACTCAACAACTTCTACGCATCCTTAAAGGTGAACCCATTGATGACCCAACCTACGAAAAGTTAGGTCACTCTCCCCTAAAATAGCTTGAATCGCTACGATGCAGACCTAAATCATTCAGCCAAGACAGACACCTTGATAATTACTTTTAGGGCCTGTCCCAGATAACTAGCCAATTATCTCTTTAACCCATTGTTTCAATTGCATTAATTGTGCTTGCGGCTTTGGGTTATTAAATCGCCACTCACATTCCTTTAAAAACAGCGGAAAATGCTCCTTTGGAACCCCGTTGAACTGACGTAAATGCCGCTTTGCCTGGTTCC
>CAZUKD010000058.1:0-6442 GCA_964620825.1 uncultured Ectothiorhodospiraceae bacterium | reverse complement strand
AGCCAGGCTTAAACGCCAGACCCGTTGCTCGATAGAATCACACGAAATCCGACAATAATCCTTGTCCGAGAGTTTAAAGGGCGATCCGTAGCCGCCACTGACGTATTGTTGCTGACCCCGGCTTTGCCAGAGATTCGCTCGAAGCGTCAACTTCCTGACTGTAGTATTACCCCATGCGGATAAGGTCCGATCATAAAATAATGCCGGCATTCGCAAGCCTGCGATTAACGGTATCCCCGCTGAGCGCTTGCCGTTCAAGAAAATACCAGCATGCGTTTTGCCATAACCACCATGGAGACTGATGACTCCTTCACGGGTATCGTTATTGTCGGCACCAATATTGATGCTGCCGCCATTGCCAACAGGTTGGCGTGTGATGATATTGATGACGCCACCTATTGCGTCTGCTCCCCAAAGGGTTGACAATGAAGCCATAATTATATTGATCTGCTCTATGTCCCTAACAGGGATCTGGCTCCAGGGTGTGCTGCCATCATTAGGATTATTGATCGGCACACCATTGAGCAGCACCTTGACCATACCGCTATTGGTGCCCTGTACGAATACCGAGGTCAACCCACCCGTCTGCTTTACGTCGAAGCCCGAATAAAAACGTAAAACACCAGCGACAGTGGCCTTGATTTCCTGATGAGTAATGATTCGCGTCGGTACGATCACCTGATCAATAGGTTGGGCAAATCGCGTTGGCGTAATAATGATAGGTAGTAATACGCTTTGCGCGAATGCTCCCGGAGAGAAAATACTGGAAATTGCCACATAGATGACGACACTGCTTAAAGATTTCTGCATGGTGGATAGCCCTTTGCTTATGCACTAAAAAATAGCGGCAGTTTCCAGCGCACAACTACGTCACTCGGATTTACCAACCGCAACCCTAAAAAGCAAACAGGCCGACTTCCAGGCTGATGGGTATCGCCATAATATCATGGCGATTGGGCGACCCCTTCCCGGGCTTCTCCAGAAAGTACAGTGGTTAATTATCGATCACCGTTAACCTAATCATCGCTGCGGGACAGCGCCGGATTTATCTCCATGAGATGCGCCAGCTTCCTGCCTCACCCTGCGATAGCAGGGTATATGATCGCGCACCCTGACCCTTCAGATAAGGGTGCGCGATCATAGCACGATAGGAACGAAAGCCCTAAAGACAGCATTTTCTGAAAAGCAGACATGAGCTAACTGGAATTTAAAACAAGCTTCAGAAAACGAATGAAAAATTCATTTTATCCACAACTTGTTCAAGTGTTGTCAAGACGATATACACAGCATATTGTTGATTGACACTTAGCTAACCACATTTTATAGTGTTGGCCTGTAGGTGAGTCGGCTCATCCACAATTGCGCAACTCTATTACAGAGGAAGCCCTATGCACGCACAAAATCAAACTCGTTCGCTGCTTGATTCATCTCTTGAGCTGTTAGCCAACCGAATGGTTGAAAATGACACCGTTACCTTGGCGAGTACCACTTACCGCGTAATTCGCCGGAATGGCAAATTAACCCAATTTGATGAAGGTAAGATCAAGGTCGCTATAACTAAGGCTTTTCTGGCTGTGGAAGGGGGTAATGCGGCGGCTTCCCGGCGTATTCATGAAACGGCAGCCACCCTGACCCACCAGATTATCGAGGGTCTTTTCCGTCGTCTGCCTGATGGCGGCACCGTAC
Source organism: uncultured Ectothiorhodospiraceae bacterium (assembly GCA_964620825.1). GTDB lineage: Bacteria > Pseudomonadota > Gammaproteobacteria > DSM-5130 > Acidihalobacteraceae > Acidihalobacter_A. The sequence goes on along the minus strand of CAZUKD010000058.1, from coordinate 4,756 downwards.
ATATCGAGGATATTCAGGACCAGGTTGAGCTGGCGCTGATGCGTGCCGGAGAGCACAAGGTTGCTCGCGCCTACGTCCTTTACCGTGAACGGCAGACCGCTAAACGCGCAGCATCGGTCGCCAGAAAAGGAAATACTGAAAAACCCGAGGTATCCTTGTGGGTCAACTTGCCTGATGGCGGCAAACAATTGCTGGATAAATCCCGACTCCGGGAAATTATCAGAGGAGCCTGTGAAGGTATTGAATCTGTCGACCCGGATCGCGTGCTTCATGATGGCCTACGTAACCTCTTCGATGGTATCCCGCTGAAAGATATTGGTCCAGCCATAGTCATGAGTGCCCGGGTATTGATCGAGCATGAACCTAATTATTCTTTCGTATCCGCCCGTCTGCTTCTGGATACGCTACGTTCTGAGGCCTTAGGCTTTCTGGCCAATCACCCAACCCACGCCACCCAGACGGAGATGACCCAGCATTACCCTAAGTATTTCAAAACCTATATCAAACACGCCATTGAACTGGAACTGCTGGATCGGGAACTGGCTTGTTTTGACCTCGATAAACTGGGCGCGAGTATCCGCCCGGAACGTGACCTCCAATTCACCTATCTGGGTCTGCAAACTCTTTATGATCGCTACTTCATTCACAGCAACAGCCAGCGGATCGAGCTGCCACAAGCATTTTTCATGCGTGTGGCCATGGGCCTCGCCATCAATGAAGTCGATCGTGAGGCGCGTACTGTCGAATTCTATGAACTGCTCTCCAGCTTCGATTTCATGAGCTCCACGCCGACACTGTTTAATAGTGGTACCCTGCGGCCACAGCTATCAAGCTGCTATCTCACCACCGTACCTGATGATCTGGGTGGTATTTACAGCGCTATCAAAGACAATGCTCTGCTCTCCAAGTTTGCCGGCGGCCTTGGCAACGACTGGACCCGTGTGCGCGGCCTCGGCGCCCATATCAAAGGCACCAATGGCGCCAGTCAGGGTGTCGTACCCTTTCTCAAGGTCGCCAACGACACGGCAGTGGCCGTCAACCAGGGTGGCAAGCGCAAGGGAGCCGTCTGCGCCTACCTGGAAACCTGGCATATTGATATCGAAGAATTCCTCGAGCTGCGTAAGAATACGGGCGACGAACGCCGCCGCACGCACGACATGAATACGGCCAACTGGGTGCCCGACCTGTTCATGAAGCGTGTCGCAGCGGAAGGTGAATGGACGCTGTTCTCCCCGGATGAAACACCAGACCTGCACGAGCTAACCGGCCAGGCATTCGAGAGCCGCTATGGAGAATATGAAACCCAGGCGGCATGTGGAGAAATCAAGATCTTCCGCAAGGTCAAGGCAATTGATTTATGGCGCAAGATGCTGTCCATGCTGTTTGAAACAGGGCATCCCTGGATTACCTTCAAGGATGCCTGTAACCTACGCTATACCAATCAGCACGTTGGCAGTGTGCATAGTTCCAACCTATGCACCGAAATCACCTTGCACACAAACAACAACGAAATCGCTGTCTGCAACCTAGGTTCGGTCAACCTGATCCGGCATATGACCGAAGCGGGACTGGATAGGGCGAAACTGGAATATACCATCAAAACCGCGATGCGTATGCTGGATAATGTGATCGACATCAACTATTACAGTGTACCCCAGGCCCAGCGTTCGAATCTGCACCACCGTCCCGTTGGGCTTGGCCTCATGGGCTTTCAGGATGCGTTATTCAAATTATCTATCCCTTATGCCAGCATCGAGGCTGTTGAGTTTGCGGATCGCTCTATGGAAGCCATTTCTTATTTCGCGATCCAGGCTTCCAGTGATCTGGCTATCGAGCGTGGGCACTACACCAGTTTTAACGGCTCCCTGTGGAACAAGGGCATCCTCCCCATCGATTCCATTGATCTACTCGAACAGGGACGCGGAGGTTATGTGCAAATGGATCAATCCACGACTCTAGACTGGGACTCCTTGCGCGAAAAGGTAGGAACTCAAGGCATGCGCAACTCTAACGTTATGGCGATTGCCCCGACTGCAACCATCTCTAACATCTGCGGGGTTTCACAAAGCATCGAACCAACCTATCAGAACCTTTACGTCAAATCCAATCTATCCGGTGAATTTACCGTTATCAACCCCTATCTGGTCGCTGACCTCAAAGCTCGTGCGCTATGGGACGAAGTCATGGTCAATGACCTGAAATACCATGATGGTTCGGTGCAAACGATCGATCGTGTTCCCGATGAACTCAAGAAACTTTACGCTACCGCCTTCGAGATTGATGCACGTTGGCTTATCGAAGCCGGTTCCAGACGGCAGAAATGGATCGATCAGGCCCAGTCTATTAATTTATATATGGCACAACCCTCCGGTCGCGCTCTGGACAACATCTACAAGCTCGCTTGGGTACGTGGCCTCAAAACGACCTACTATCTACGGTCGCTCGGTGCGACACATGCTGGTAAGCCCACCATGGCTGAGCCCATCAGCAGCCGGGCCGATGAGTACAATGCCAATACCATGATCACCGCCAGCATGGGCGAAGAAAAGCAAGGATTAAAAGTCTGTTCGATCCTGGAGCCAGATTGTGAGGCCTGTCAGTAGGTCTCACAATCCTCCGCCCCAGACCGCAACGAATTAAAGAGGTATAAAGTATGTTTAATTGGAACGATCCGCTTTCTGCTATGCCCCTACGGTTCGAATCCCAGGCTCCCCAGCCCATACCAGAAGAACCGATCATTTCCCAAGGGACCTCTGCACCAACAGGCACACTATCTGCGCATGACACCGAACCCGTGCGCGCGAAAGACAAGCGCGTGGTCAACGGACAAACCGATATCAATCAACTGGCTCCGTTCAAATATCCCTGGGCGTGGAACTATTTTCAAAACGCCAACAAAAACCACTGGACGCCTTTGGACATCAATATGTCCGGTGATGTTTACGACTATCACCACAAGCTCACCACAGAAGAACGCCACGTCTATGAAAATGTCCTGGCTTATCTTACGACCTCAGACATCCTCGCCATGCGTAACATCGGCCTTGCCGTCATGGAGAAAATGACAGCGCCTGAGCTACAAATCTATCAGGCCCGCCAGGTCTACGAGGAAGCCCTGCACACCTGGACCTATCAACACTGCATCGAGACCATCGGTCTCGATCAGGGTGAAATCTATAATCGGTATCGGGTCATTCCTGCGATTCACGCCAAGATAGCAATGTCTCAGGCCCGGCTTGATTCCGTGACCAGACCAGACATCGATCTCAAGGATCGTGATTCTCTGCACAACTTCCTCATGGCCTACATATTCTTTGCCGCCGTGTTCGAGGGTTGCTGGTTCTATAATGGCTTCACCCCCATCTTTGCGCTCCAGCGCCGCGGTCTGATGAAGGGTACTGCTGAGCAGTTTCAGTACATCTTGCGTGATGAGGTGATGCATGCGAGCTTCGGTATTCGTGTGGTCAAACAAATCATGATAGAAGAAAATATTCAACCTGATAAAAAAGCAATACAAGAGATGTGGGATCAAGCGGAAGCCGCCGAAGTAGATTATGCAGCCTACATTTTGCGTGATCCCATCCTGGGCTACTCGGCAGAACAACATATCGAGCAATTCCGTTTCATCGCTAACCGGCGCAACAAACAACTGGGACTCGGCTATGAACCTTTTCCAGGCGCCGAAGAAACACTGCCCTGGCTGGATGAACAAACCAATCTACGCAAAGAAAAGAACTTCTTTGAGACCAGGGTAAATGAATATCAAACAGGTGGTGCATTGAGCTGGGATTGAGACTTGTTTCTTAGAATTACCTTATTCAGCCTTTAGTGAATAAGTCTGGCATGATCCGAGCGATGAGATCGTGTAAGGGTATCAGGTGCATTGAGCGAAATAAGAGGCTGACTTTGAAGCGACCGCCTAGCAAACTCGCCTTTAGGAAAATAAGATCGTATTATCATGAAATAACTCATGCGGATTTACTTGGTGAATGGAGATTCTGAACGGTCCAATACAGGCTTTCAATCCGGCATCATCACTCCGCACTGACTATTCTTCAACCGGATTACCAACCGGTTGAATTTTCTACGCCACCTGAGTGCTAGTAAACCTAGGATTTAGTGACCAGCCTTGAACATATTGATCACATTCTGGTTCCACTGACCACCAATTAGAGCATATCCCTTTTTGGCTACGGCACACGAGGAAATACTCATCTGTGGATTATTTTTGGCGCACCATTTTAGTTGAGCCTGTAATGCGTCCATATTTCTGGTCTGCGCAAACCAGGCCGCACTCTGCTCAGGATGAGGCCCCTGCCCTGATGGTGTGGAAGAGCCGGAAGAGCAGCCGACTAAGCCAGTGACGAATATACCAGTCACAAATATCATCAGCAATCCCCGCCACGATAAACTTAAAACATGTCTTGAATGGGTACTTACGGGATTTAGTAACCTCGCCAACCGATCCGGCCAAAATACAGGTTGGCTATCACAAGCAGGTCTTTGTATTGGCCAAACCAATATTTTTTTCATCCTTAATCTCCTTGGGTTACCCATCATCAGAGAACCTTAGCATTATCAGTAGGCTGCTGAATAAGTACGCAAATCCAGTTTACCGGTACAACCGGTGAGTTTATCCTGAACAAAAGTTCGTGGCTGTAAATTGGAAGTATAAACCATCCTTTCATTACCGTGAATTTGCTAGGCCGTACTAACACTATTTAGCGCATTTATAATGAGTGCGAAGGAGATGAAG
>CAZUKD010000057.1:0-6736 GCA_964620825.1 uncultured Ectothiorhodospiraceae bacterium | reverse complement strand
AGCCAGGCTTAAACGCCAGACCCGTTGCTCGATAGAATCACACGAAATCCGACACTTAATGATGCCGGAGCCTGTCCTCTACTCTACCTGTTGACCAGGTTTCATGCTTTTCAGCCAGCAGGGCGCCGATCAGGGCAATGCGGTGTTTCCTGTTGGCTTCGCCCATACATTGCACATCAAATGCATCTGGCAACGCTGCCAGATGGCATCCCGGGAATGCTTCGCAGCTGCATTATCAGCGCGGATACGTCCTTACCACAAATATCCGGTAGTTTTTGCCACAAGCTCGGTTTTCAGCAAACGCCAAGTGCAGCATATATCGCCGTGCTGAATGCTGACTTTCTTTCTCATATTTATATCGTTTCAGGGTGCCAGCCAGACTGAGTTTTATTGCATTGGCAAGCCCATCATCAAGCACGCATCGCTTAACCAGCTTATTTTCCGTTACAATAGTTCAGCGTTTCGCTTCAATCCTGACGTCAAAAGTAACGGACGTGGCTGGAAACCCCTTGCGCCGGATGATGGTGGCGCGAAATAAATTGCCCCACTTCTCAATACCCGCCATGCTGTTTGTGTCCATCGCCATTATGCTATGCAAGCATGCTTACCGTGGACAATGGGACAAATAGGGCATTTCCATGTTTTAAGGTATTATTCAGAGTAGCAGTTAGTGGCAGGAAGTAACGTGGAGAAACAATTAATGATTATTATTCAATGGTGTTAATTGTGAGTACTTGATAGTAAAGAGCATTAATTCGGATTTTTACTCCACACATATTGTATTTATGCACCGACTAAATAAGACAGTGCAATGACATGAAAGAGAGCGTCAAGCACCCGACATGGGTAGCCCGATATCCTGTTAATTAGCGGGTATTCCAATCAGATTTTTCGACTTCTACGAGACCATGGCCATGAGTGATTTTCTCATGCATACCTACAACCCCCAGCCCGTTAGCTTTACTCGCGGAAAGGGTGTGTGGCTTTACGACGAACAGGGCAATCGCTATCTGGATGCCGTTGCCGGCATCGCCGTGTGCAACCTGGGACACGCGCATCCGGCAGTAGCCCGGGCTATTTGTGAACAAGCCCAAACACTTATTCACACCTCTAACCTCTACCACATTGCGGCTCAGGAATCTTTGGCTGAACGCCTTTGCCACCTAGCACGAATGGAGCGCTCTTTTTTCACCAATTCCGGTGCCGAAGCCAACGAGGCCGCCATCAAACTGGCGCGCCTAATTGGTCATCAGCGGGGTATCCACGAACCCGAAATCATCGTTATGGAGCAAAGTTTCCATGGCCGCACCCTGGCTACCCTGAGCGCCACCGGCAATCGCAAGGTACAAGCCGGATTCGATCCTCTGGTGAGGGGTTTCGTCCGCGCGCCTTTCAATGATTTACAAGCTCTCCACCATATCGCCCATAACCGCTCTCATGTCGTCGCAGTTTTGGTGGAACCAGTTCAGGGAGAAGGTAGCGTTCGTATTCCAGACGAGAATTATCTACCCGAACTGCGTCAGCTTTGCGACCAGCAGAACTGGTTGCTGATGGTCGATGAAATCCAGACCGGAATGGGTCGCTGCGGGCGCTGGTTCGCGCATCAACTCAGTGGCATCCGCCCCGATGTCATGACCCTGGCTAAAGCGCTGGGTAATGGCGTGCCGATCGGTGCCTGCCTGGCACGCGGCGAAGCCGCCGATGCTTTTGCTCCCGGTAATCATGGCACCACATTTGGTGGCAATCCATTGGCTTGCCACACCGCACTGACCGTGATCAATACGATTGAAAGCAATGGTCTAGTCGAGCGTGCCGCCGCAAGTGGGCAAAAATTACTTGCCGGTTTACGGAAGAATATCGCGGGGATAGATGGGGTCAAGGCGGTGCGTGGTTGCGGCCTTATGCTCGGCATCGAACTTGATCGCCCTTGTGGGGAGTTAGTTGATCGAGCTCGGGAACAAGGAGTACTTATCAATGTCACCGCTAATAACGTGATTCGCCTACTACCACCACTTATACTTGAGAATACGCATATTGAGCAGATTGTGAAAACCGTTACCGAAATTACACGCGCATTCTTGGCCCAAACCGCGAGAGGTAAATCATGACGACTCGCCATTTCCTGTCCTTGTGCGACCTTTCCGCAGCTGAATTACGCCAACTCATTGGCCGTGCCATTAATCTCAAAGCGATCCATCAACGGGGAGACCGACATATCCCATTGCCGGGCAAGACCCTAGGGATGATTTTTGAAAAATCATCCACGCGCACCCGAGTCTCCTTCGAGGTCGGCATGGCTCAACTGGGCGGTCATGCCCTGTTTCTTTCACCGCAAGACACTCAGCTGGGTCGCGGTGAACCCTTGGAAGATACGGCGCGGGTTCTCTCGCGCATGGTCGATGCGGTCATGATCCGCACTTTTGCGCATAAGATTCTTGAACGCTTTGCTGCACATTCCCGCGTGCCAGTCATCAATGGACTCAGCGACGATCTCCATCCCTGCCAACTACTGGCTGACTTACAAACCTTTTTCGAACATCGTGGCGATATCCGTGGTCACACTGTGGCCTGGATCGGGGATGGCAACAACATGTGCCACTCCTGGATGAACGCAGCGGCTCTATTGGACTTCAAGCTGCGCGTGGCTACCCCCCCTGGATATGAGCCCGACCCATGCTTTGTGGTGGCCGCTGGCGATCATGTCGAATTGTCCCATGACCCGCAGGCTGCCGCACGCGGAGCCAGCCTGGTGACAACAGACGTATGGACCAGTATGGGCCAGGAACAGGAGCGGGCGCAGAGAATGAGAATTTTTGTACCTTACCAGGTCAATGAACCCTTGATGGCTATAGCCGCGCCCAATGCACTTTTCATGCATTGTTTACCAGCCCATCGAGGTGAGGAAGTCATGATGGAGGTGATTGATGGCCCTCAAAGTGTAGTCTGGGATGAGGCCGAGAACCGACTCCATGCACAAAAGGCTTTGCTCGAATTTCTTTTGGGCGTTTACCTCTAATCATCGTGAACGAGAAACCCCCGTCCCGGATATTGTTGGGTTCGGCAATCACCATGGGACCCGGTAAGGCAGATACTCGAAGCCATCGGCAAAGAAGGATCGATTGCTGCCGCTGCACGGCATATGAGTATGTTTTACCGACGGATATGGCTGCCGGTAGATGCGATGAATCAAAGTTTCCGGCAACCTCTTTCATAGTAGGGTGGATGACAAAGACGGTAGCGGCACGCGCATGACTTCTCTGAGCCGTAAGGTATTCTGATAATACCGGAATATGGAATTACGTATACAGACGCCATTGCCGAAAACATGCTGCATTTCGAATCATTCATGCGTATCGATCCAGCTTGACTGCACCACCGTCTTTACAGCCCCGTTACAGCCTCATAACATGCCAGTTTGATTTCATTTACCCCATTTGGAACCCTCAATGAATGATAAAACGTTCCTCAATTATCGTGATGCCGGGGTCGACATCGATGCCGGTAATGCACTGGTTAAACGTATCAAGCCCTTGGCTGCCCGTACTCACCGCCCGGAAGTCCTGGCTGGTCTGGGTGGTTTTGGTGGTTTATTCGAACTTCCGCTCCAGCATTACCACAAGCCCGTACTCGTCTCCGGCACCGATGGTGTGGGTACCAAATTACGCCTGGCCCTGATGCTGGAACGGCACGACCGGATCGGCATCGACCTAGTTGCCATGTGCGTTAATGATATCGTCGTGCAAGGAGCCGAGCCCTTATTCTTTCTCGATTATTACGCCACCGGCCATCTCAATGTTGATCTCGCTGCCAGCGTTATAGCAGGCATAGTTCAGGGTTGTGAAATTTCCGGATGTGCCCTCCTTGGCGGAGAAACGGCAGAAATGCCCGGTATGTATGCTGGGCAGGATTATGATCTCGCCGGTTTTGCCGTAGGGATCGTCGAGCGTGAACACCTCCTTGATGGCCATCTCATACAAACCGATGACGTCATTGTGGGCCTGGCCTCCTCGGGCCCACATGCCAATGGCTACTCTCTGATCCGCAAAATCATCGAACGCAAGCGAATAGATCTTCAGCACTATTTGAAATCCCGTACTCTGGCGGATCATCTGTTGGAACCCACTCGTATCTATGTTCCGCTGGCACTTTCCCTGCTCCGGCAAGAACCAATCCACGCCTTCGCTCATATCACGGGTGGCGGCATCACCGAAAACCTGCCTCGTGTGCTACCTGAACACACCCAGGCTGCCATTGATCCCGACGCCTGGCCACGCCCGGATATATTTGAGTGGTTGCAGCGAGAAGGGAACATTGAGCTTGCAGAAATGTTGCGCATCTTCAATTGTGGCATTGGAATGATCGTGATCGCGCCTGCCGATTGCTCAGATGCCGTAATCAAACACAGTTTTGATCATGGTATAGCGGCCTGGGAAATCGGTCGAGTCGAGGCCAGCGAAACCACTACACCCAGCGTTTTTTACACCCAGGCATGAATGATAGCGATGCAACCCGCATCGGGGTATTAGTGTCAGGAAATGGCAGCAATCTGCAGGCGCTGATCGACGCCATTCGAATACAAGGAATCCCTGCTACCCTCGTGCTGGTCGTCAGTAACCGCCCAAACGCTCTGGCTCTGGAGCGGGCTAGTAAACATGGAATCCCAACTGCGGTCATTGATCATCAAAAATATGCCGACCGCCAGACTTTCGATCAGGCGCTACTGCAGGTTCTTGATCACCAGCATTTGGATCTGATCGTCCTGGCGGGATTTATGCGTATTCTCACCCCCCCACTCGTAGAACATTTTCTCGGCCGCATGCTCAACGTCCACCCCGCTCTGCTTCCGGCCTATCCTGGCCTGCATACGCATGCCCGAGCCTTAGCCGATAGAGTACACCGACATGGTGCTAGCGTGCATTTTGTTATTCCTGAACTCGATGCCGGGCCAGTAGTCTTACAAGGGGAGGTTCCGGTGTTTCCTGATGACGAACCTCAACGCCTAGCTGCTCGCGTACAACAGATGGAACACATCATTTATCCACAAACGGTTGACTGGTTTGCCCGTAAGCGTCTGTATTTTCAGGGGGGGAAAGCCTGGTTGGATGATCATCCACTGATTGTCCCTTCGTGCATCCATCTAGATGGATATCAAAATTGACAACTAAGACTCAAAACCTGTTTCTTGCACTTATATTAGGCGTGATCACGCTCATGGCCACCCCTCCCGCTCTGGCCGGAGCATTCGGAATTCCTTTTTTCACGGCCAAATATGCACTGCAGAAATACGGTATCACTGGCGCCACCATTACTGTGCGGTTCACACCAGACGGTAAATATCTGATCTATTCGCAAACGACCCGTGCGGCGGGTTTGCTTCGCTTGTTCCGTCGCGATGTCATTCACGCGGAAAGCATCCTCCCACAAGGCACCCGAGTGCCTCTGCCCAAGGAATATCGCTTCAGCGATACCGGTGGCGGCTATGATCAACACGCCATTATACATTTTGACCGCAAAATCGGGCTGGCTACGGGGAACATTCCGAACGGTAACAAGATTCATGTAAAAATTCTGCCAAACACACTTGATAGGTTGTCCCTGCAACTTGCGCTGATGCAGGCTGTAGCAGAAAACTGCAAGACACTCAGATTCACTACCGTAGAAAGCTGGAATAAATTGAGCCATTATACTTTTCGCAATCTCGGTAAGACCATAGTCGATACCCCGATGGGGAGGCTCAGGACTGTTCATCTTGAGCGCCTATGGAATAAAAAAGATACCCGGTTCGATTTCTGGCTGGCACCTTCTCTGCACTATCTGCCGGTCAAGCTCGAACAAACCAAACTGAAGGATAGCTCCGAACTGGTTATGGTGCTTGAATCGGTTCGATGGGGTTACGTAACGCATGAAAAATAAAATGACAGGAAAGGATATAGAAGATTTTAATCTGATCGTTATCGGCTCTGGCCCCGGCGGTTATCGTGCGGCCATATTCGCCACCTTACATGGCTTGAGCGTCGCTATTATTGAGTGTGATGAGTGGGGAGGTCGTTGCCTCAATCGAGGTTGTGTTCCTAAAAAGGACTGGTATCATACCGCACGCCTCATTGCCACCAACCGGCGTTTCACCCAGCGCGGTATCGAAGTGCCCTGAAAACCAACTTCCACTTCGCCTGGGAACATCAGGAAAAAATTGTCGCTACCATTCAGGGAAGTTACATCGATTCACACCACTGCCCCGTTAACTCTCGCAGTAAAGCCATCTGCTTGATATCAGGCTGCTATCGCCGGGCGGATCATCCCTCGGTAACGCCATCAGATCCCATTTTTCAAACAGATTCATCTTCATCTGTAATAACCGTAAAATTTTTTGCTACATGCTTTTCTGTAACCTTGGCTGGTATTTGAGAAAGGCCAATAGCAGATACCTGCACAATGCGATCCCTATCCGGGTCATAACAGCATTCCTGCTGGTACCCGGTAAACTCAACCCCCTACCAAGAGCCTACTCATAAACTATAGCCAATTGGTATTATTGTCATAAAGTGCTCATACGCTGAATTTGACTGGCCGTTCCAAACCGCCCTGGATAAAAATAACCGATAGGTTAAGCCCTACCAGTTCATCCCCGGGATGAACTGGTAGGGGGGCTATCAAGACCTCGTGAATACACACGGACTGAGCTGGACCCCAGACCAGGACAGTTTGATTGGCCATTTAAGGTGGACTCATTCCTGTC
>CAZUKD010000056.1:0-6843 GCA_964620825.1 uncultured Ectothiorhodospiraceae bacterium | reverse complement strand
CTTCATCTCCTTCGCACTCATTATAAATGCGCTAAATAGTGTTAGTACGGCCTAGGATAAATAATATGGCCTGATCATGGCTCCTGAACGATTGGGCAAAATCTGTGAGCAGCGTTTGCCAGGTGGTCGTTATGCTTCACGGGAATAATGCCGTTACGAAACGCACTAGGCCCAAGCTCTTTATCGTCGCATGAAAATACCTTTTCTCGATTGATCGAAGAAATGGCTACCCGGATCACGCATGCAGTGGGGCTCAAGACTCATGGTGACTGGCGGCCTTATCAGCAGGTTGTTATCTTCTGAATTCGTAGCCGAATCGCTTCAACAGGCAGGTTTTGTTGATTGTCGATGAGCAATTTAGGTTCATCCGGATCAAGCGGCTGATGGTGGTACAATTGATTTTCCAATACAGCCAGATTAGCTTCAGAGGCGCCATGCTGGCGATTCCTGATGCGCTCGCGCAGGACCTGCTCATCGGTACGAATATCCAGGATCAAAAAGGGAGCACCCTGTTCTGCAGCTAGGCGGCGGAATGCATCACGCTGCTGGCGATGTTGGAAAGTCGCATCCACGATAATGGTAAAGCCCGCATCCAAACCCAGTCGCGCTAATTCGAGTAGATGCGCATAGGTGCGCGTAGTCCATTCCGGGGAATAGATCCCATTACCCAGTGCAGAATCGGTGTGAGAATCAATATCAAAGCCGGCCAACCGCTTGCGCTCGACATCTGAACGTATTCGAACCGCGCCCAGGCTCTCGATCAATTCTTGGCTCAGTGTCGTTTTTCCAGAACCTGAAGGGCCATGAGTGATCAGCAGGGCTGGCCGCGAGGGGCGAGTATAATGTTCCGCAAGATCGGCATAACGTTGGTAATCAACCAGGATTTGTTGCCGTGTTGCCGGATCAAGGCCAGCCTGACCCAGCCGGATACTGGCAACCTTGGCTCTCACCGTGGCCCGATAGGTTTGATAGAAGCGCATCAGCCGTAAGGCTGGGTAGTCTCCGGAAATTTCCAGCCAAGCATTCAGCGAGCGATGGGCAAGCGTATTGGCATCGCGGCTTTCCAGATCCATAATAAAAAAAGCAATTTCATTAGCAATATCGATCCAGTGGAAGAGATCATTGAATTCGATTCCATCGAAGATGACGATATCGCCTGCAGATAAAGCCATATTTCCCAAATGCATGTCACCATGACATTCCCGAACATAACCTTCTGTTCGGCGGTAGCTGATAAAATTTTTGACTTGAGAGAAGGTTTCCCGGGTCCAATGTTCGAGGCGGTCCAGTTGCGCCAATCGCTTTGGATCATCAATCAAGGGACGTAATTGATCGAAATTTTGCTGCATGGGCGCGAAGACTGCTTCGGGTGTGCCAAATTCACGATCTGTTGGCGCTATTGCTGCCTGTTCGTGAAAATGTACGATAATCGGGATGAGCCGGTCGATCAACGTATGATCGAGCTGTCCCCGGGCAAGCAGCTGGTCTAGTTGTTGATCGGGATCGAACTGGTGCATGCGCAGCGCGTATTCGATGGCTGAGCCCGTACCACCAATGCGAGGCGCGGATTCGCTCCCAGTGATCGGCAAGACGTCCAGATAGAGTTGGGGTGCCAGCCGTTTGTTCAGCCGCAGTTCTTCTCCACAGAAATACCGGCGTCGTTCAAGGGTGGAAAAATCAAGGAATCCCAAATTGAGTGGTTTCTTGATCTTGTAAGCATATTGGCCGGTAAGCAGTACTACAGAAATATGGGTTTCAATCACGCGAAGATCATGAACAGGATGAGGGAAGGCTGTTTTCAACTGCAAACCCTGAAGTAAACGGGGAAAGTCCGTCACGCTGGGATCTCCGTAGCTTGTGAAGTGGGCGATTGGTAAGGATAATAGCTCATAATTTCCTGACAAACGATCATTTCCTATCCACAGAAACCAGGCGCAAACGGTTTATCCCGAATCCTTCCTGTTTGAAGGTAGGACCCTTCCACTTCAACTCAGTCGGTCATTGGCTGATACCGAAAATTATCGTATTCGTGGCAGTGGCGCGGCCATACCATTCGTCACAAATAAATACGTTATTTTTAATTCCGCTATTTATTTTGATTAATGGCGCCTTGCCGCTAATCACTGAATATCGACGTGTAGTCAAGGGTATATACCAGGGTTTTCCTATAAGAATAGGCACGGCCGGAAGGTTACTGACAGTCAATGTATTGTGTGATAACAAAATTACTGATTTCTATAGGGGTGGTTGCGGTCATTTAGGGCGGCGAATATGCTTTGGACTACATCCACTGGAATGATTCAGCGGGCATGCAGATGGTTTAAGGATGATGGTAATAAATAATAGACATGGGCTATATAGTAAGGCATTGGCTGCTTTGGTTTTCCTGGGTGGAATATTTTTGCCCGGGCGCGTAGCGCTATTGCGGCCGAAGACAGGCTCTATGCTGCAAGCGGGCAGTACAAATGCCATTGACCACCTTAGCGATTGCCCCGCGAAATCCTTTGTTATGGCAACGATTGGTGACAGTTCGCTACCGTCATGGTAACTATCAGCAATGTGTAATCCTGGTGAAGAAATCAACAGCCTTTATTTTGGGGATCGTCAACTGCAAGCTATCAATATGTGCATGATTAATGTGTCCAGGTGGGTGTTGGCAAGGTCATTCAAGCCATGAATCAGGCCGATGATATTCAGGTGGATAGCCTACAAGAGCGGATTCGACAAGTTTTCCTTGCCACCGGACCGTTGGCCAGGGCATTGCCCAAATTTTATCCACGTGCCGAGCAGCCACGGATGGCTTGTGCGATTGCCGAGGCTTTTACCCTGCGTGAAACTCTGGTGGTCGAAGCGGGTACGGGTGTGGGAAAAACTTACGCCTATCTGGTGCCTGCATTGCTTGATGGAGGTAAAGTGATCATTTCTACGGGTACGAGAAACCTCCAAGATCAGCTTTTCCGTAAGGATCTACCCCTGGTGGAGGCGGCTTTGCACCGTAATGTTCGTTGTACTCTCCTCAAGGGGAGAGCTAATTACCTTTGCCGTTATCGGTTGAAGGAGCAAATTCACCAATCTGCTGGCCGGAGAGGGCAAGATTGGTCAAAGCTCAAGAAAATAGAGTGCTGGGCTGGGCAAACTATGGATGGCGATATTGCTGGACTGGCTGAAATACCAGAGGATCACCCCATTTGGCCAAAAGTCACATCGACAGCGGAGAATTGTTTGGGGCAGGAGTGCCCTGAATTTAGTAAATGCGATGTTCTCAAGGCTCGCCGCAAGGCTCAGGAAGCCGATATCGTGGTAATCAACCATCATCTTTTCTTTGCTGATCTTGCACTCAAAGAAGAGGGATTCGGGCAAATTCTGCCTAGCGCCAATGCCTTTATTCTTGATGAGGCTCATCAGCTACCCGAAATAGCTTCAGTTTTTTTTGGGTTACGACTCAGCAGCCGGCAGCTGCATGAGCTGGGGCGTGACGCCTTTTCCGCTTTACTTACCGAAGCGCCGGATCAACCGGATTTGCATGGTTTGCCGTCTTTACTGGAACAGGCGGCTGCGGAAGTTCGGTTGGCGATGGGAAGCCGAACTGGTCGTTTGGCTTGGTTCGATCTGCCTCGACAGGATCTTGATGCCTCATTGCGAATGTTGAAAGCAGCATTGGATACCCTGCATGGGAGTTTCGCGGCTATCCAGGAACGTGGGAAGGCCCTGGAAGGGATAGCGCGCAGATCTGCCGTATTAGGGGAGCACTTACAGAAGATTATGCAGCCTGCCGATGAAACCGTCAGGTGGTGTGATGTCCAGCCGCATGGATTTGCCTTGCATTTAACGCCCATGCAGATTGCTGAAACCTTTACGGCTCATCGAACCCGCTATCCCGCAGCCTGGATCTTTACCTCCGCCACTCTAGCGATTGGTGAGGATTTTGATCATTTTTGCCAGGTGATGGGACTTGGATCACCTCGAACCTTGCAACTCGGCAGCCCATTCGATTTCCGAACTCAGGCATTGATCTACCAGCCTCGGGGTTTGCCTTCACCCAATGCGGAGAATTATACCGAAGCCTGGATCGACGCCTTGCGACCCTTATTGGAGACCAATCCAGGCGGAACTTTTTTGTTATTTACCAGCCATCGGGCGTTGCAGATTGCGGCACGCAGATTGGATGGCTGCTTAGATCGCCCCTTGCTGGTGCAAGGAACCGCTTCGCGCCACGATCTGCTGGAGCGTTTTCGTGCTACGGGGAATGCCATTTTATTGGGTGCGCAAAGCTTTTGGGAGGGCGTGGATGTACGCGGATCGGCGCTGTCCTGCGTAGTAATGGATCGATTACCATTTGCTGCACCTGATGATCCGTTATTCAAGGCCCGCTCGGAAGCTTTGCGTGCGCAGGGCAGAAATCCTTTCATGGAATATCAGCTTCCGCGAGCTATTATTGCTTTTAAACAAGGAGTTGGCCGATTGATTCGTGATGTATCTGATCGGGGTGTGCTGGTTCTCTGTGATCCGCGAATTAAGGAGACGCGCTACGGTCCAATATTTCGCCGTTGTCTGCCGCCAGCCCCTGTGACTGATGAGCTCCACCAGGTATTGAAATTTATGCGTGTGGGCAAAAAACGAAAACGCGCCAAACCGCGAAAGAAATAATTTATGAATGAAAAAATTATCTTTTTAGCCATTGATACCAGTTCAGATGCCTGCTCAGTTGCGCTGGGAGTGGATAATGCTGTCTATGCATGCCATGAAATCGTGCCGCGCCGGCATGCTGACAAAGTGTTGGGAATGGTAGCCCATGTCTTGCTGGAAGCGCAGATCAACCTGCAGGATGTGACTGCATGGGTACTGGGACGGGGGCCGGGTTCCTTTACCGGCGTGCGCCTCGGTGTCAGTGTCGTGCAAGGGTTGGCTTTCGCCACAGGTAAACCTGTTATTCCGGTTTCGAGTCTCGCGATCCTTGCTCAAAAGGTGATTGGTGCGGGAGCATCCCGGGTTGCTGTTGCCAACGATGCCCGCATGAATGAAATTTACTGGGGCCTATTTGGTAGCGACGAACAGAGGGTGGCTGTTCCGCTGGGGGAAGAATGCCTTCTTTCCCCGGAATGGGTCAGTTTGCCTGAAGGTGGTGATTGGCAAGGCGTGGGATCCGGATTCGTTGCCTACCGTGAGCAGCTGGATACCCGGTTTTCCTGGTCGGGTATCGAAGCCCATAGTCTTCCATGCGCCACAGAAGCCCTGCCCTTGGCCATGCGGGCATGGAAAGCAGGCCAGTTCGTGAATGCGGAGGAGGCCCAACCAGTTTATCTTCGCAATCAGGTGGTGCGAACAGGTGTCTAGTCCCATCTGATCATCTTCCAAGAAGGAGTTACCCTCTGTTCCAGGCAAGAGAGGTCATGAAGGCCCTTGCAGGTGGGCCAAGCCGTCGACACGGAGTGCAATATACCCCACGAGGTAGTGACAAAGCATGCATCTCAAACTATCCAAGAAGGCGCAGACAACACCCGTCATTCGACTGGAATACAGGCTTCAAGCTTACCTACACAGGTGCTGGCGCGGAGTTACCACCTTACCCGGGTACGGTGAATAAGTGGTGCAACAGGACCACTACCCAAGATGCTTCCCACCGGCCACACCACATCCGCCCACCCTCAGCCCTTTTCAGGAGCAGGTCGTAGTGGCGTTACGAGAGACCCTGCTGCTGCCCCTGGAGATCTGGCGGTCACCCATGAGTTATCAACCCAGAGGTCTCACGCTCTGGGTTGGACCGCTGCCTGCGTCGTTATGGCCTTGCTAACCTGAAAACCCTGTTGTCTCGGGAAGAAGGGGGGAAGCCCAAGTACCAGACCGTCAAGGACTACGCTCCTGGCTTTGTATATGTAGATGTCAAGTACCTGCCCCAAATGTCGGATGAGGACCATCGCAACTACCTCTTCGCCGCTATCGAGTGTGCCACCCGCTGGGTTTATGTGGAGATCCTCAAGGACCAGTCCGCCCCTTCCGCAAGAGGTTTTCTGAGGCAATTGATTACCAAGGCCCCCTTCAAGATCACGAAGCTGCTGACCGACAATGATAAGGAGTTCACCGATCGGTACGGCGCTACCTCGCAACGTAAACCCACCGGGAGGCACCTATTTGACCCAATCTGTAAGGGCCTACCATATTGAACACCACCAGCCCAACCCCGTGCCCCGCCAACCCATGGGATGATAGAACAATTCAGTGGCCGGATCTCCGAGGTCTTGGCAACCACTCGCTTCGATTCATCCGTAAGTCTGGTTGCAACGCTTACGCGCTATGTGCAGATTTACAACCAGTACATCCCACAAAAAGCCCCAGGGCATCACACCCCATCGAAGCCATGAAGGGATGGCAGCACACCCACCCGGAATTGTTTGTCAAAAGAATACGTAAACTTACGGGACCCGACAATAACATGACACAATCCTTTGATTTCGAACAAGCCCTGGAAGATCTAATTCCATTTCTAATTCAATAGCGCATTCACAATCCAGGGCCAGCGGACGATGGATTGGATCTGCTCGTGCTGATTCTCAGCATCATAAAGGGATTCCTCCAGAGCATCTTCGAGTGCGTCCAGACTCTCGAAGGCGAGATGGTGGAAGTTCTTCCAGCGTAGCTCGCCCTAGACGTGTTCGACCGGGTTAAGCTCAGGGGCTAGGGTGGCAGGGACCATAGCGGCATGTTGTCGGGGACGTGCGGTCAACTGCGATGCCAGCCTGCGCCATCGAGCACCCTGACGATCAGGTCGCTGGGATGCCCGCCGACACCTCATCGATGAACACTTGCAGGCACGGGGTATTGACGTGCGGGAGGATCAGCGCATCC
>CAZUKD010000055.1:0-6946 GCA_964620825.1 uncultured Ectothiorhodospiraceae bacterium | reverse complement strand
AATAGGCTCCATTACCCTTGATCCAGAACTTACCCCCACGAATCCGTGTGGGTCCGCTTAAAATAGAGAATTTATCCACACCGGCTAAAAACTGCTAAAACTTGCCGGACAGATACGTGATCTTATTCATGGCGATGGAGTGGTGTGATCATACATACCGTTTCTCGTATTCTCTGATACGAGGCCAGGCGATATGGGCCTGAGATCAAGGGCCATGCATCTCCAGTCTGATGGTTACAGAGGCGCTTTAGGAAGATTTTGTGGGCTATTTCCCGCTTCATGGGTACCGGATACCCTGTGTAGCAACTGCTCTACCCGTGCCACGTCACGTACGGCACCATATGTGGCTGAAGTCGTCAACAAGGCGTAGGCGCGTAGGGCTTCACTGATCTTGCGTTGACGCTTGATCGGCTTCCAGGCATGCGCGCCGCGTGCCACCATTTCCGCACGTCGCTTGGCCAGCTCTTCTTCGCTCACGTCGATCTCAATGCTCCGCCGGGGGATATCAATAAGGATACGATCGCCTTCCTCAACCAGTGCGATATTTCCCCCTTCGGCGGCTTCCGGGGAAGCATGACCAATCGATAGCCCTGAAGTGCCACCGGAAAACCGGCCATCGGTAATCAGCGCGCAGGATTTGCCCAGCCCCTTGGATTTGAGGTAGCTGGTTGGGTAGAGCATTTCCTGCATACCGGGGCCACCTTTCGGGCCTTCGTAACGGATGATGACTACATCACTCGGCTGAATATGATCTTCCATAATGGCTTTGACGGCTTCATCCTGTGATTCGAATACTCGCGCTGTTCCCGTGAATATGAGAATATTCGGGTCCACTCCGGCAGTCTTGACAATGCAGCCATCTGTTGCGAGATTGCCGTAAAGTACAGCTAATCCGCCATCTTTGGAATAGGCGTGTTCGATATCGTGGATGCATCCACGATCGCGGTCGAGATCGAGGTCAGGCCAGCGCGCCTTCTGGCTGAAAGCGACCTGCGTGGGTACGCCGCCGGGCGCGGC
This sequence comes from uncultured Ectothiorhodospiraceae bacterium, assembly GCA_964620825.1. Taxonomy (GTDB): domain Bacteria; phylum Pseudomonadota; class Gammaproteobacteria; order DSM-5130; family Acidihalobacteraceae; genus Acidihalobacter_A. The sequence goes on along the minus strand of CAZUKD010000055.1, from coordinate 5,929 downwards.
CATATACAGAGCGCGGTCAGCTTCGGTCGCACGGCGCACATCCCACCGCTCAATAGCCTCGCCCAGCGTTTGGCTATGCACCGTAGGTACGTCGTGATGGATTAGCCCGCCACGATCCATCTCGCCTAAGATGGCCATGATCCCGCCAGCGCGATGTACGTCTTCCATATGGTACTGACTTGACGGGGCAACCTTGCACAGGTTGGGCACGCGGCGTGATAGTCGATCAATATCGGCCAGGGTAAACGGGACCCCAGCTTCATGGGCGGCGGCTAGTAGGTGTAACACGGTGTTGGTGGACCCACCCATAGCGATATCCAGGCTCATAGCGTTCTCGAATGCCTCGAAACTCGCGATGGAACGTGATAGTACACGCTCATCATCCTGCTCGTAATAGCGCTTGGTAATCTCGACAATCAACCGACCTGCGCGCAGGAATAGCTCCTTGCGCTCCACATGAGTAGCCAGTAAAGAGCCATTGCCTGGCAGTGATAGGCCGAGCGCTTCGGTCAGGCAGTTCATGGAATTGGCAGTGAACATGCCTGAGCAAGAGCCGCAGGTGGGGCAGGCGGAATGCTCATATTCCGCGACTAACTCATCAGAGTTGTGATCGTCGGCGGCGGCAATCATGGCATCAACCAGATCGAGATGAATGATCTTTTCGATCCCTGACGTCTTCGCGATAATCTTGCCCGCTTCCATGGGGCCGCCAGAGACAAACACGGTAGGAATATTAAGGCGCAGGGCAGCCATCAGCATGCCGGGCGTGATCTTGTCGCAATTGGAAATACATACCAGCGCATCAGCGCAATGGGCGTTGACCATATATTCTACCGAATCAGCGATCAGCTCACGCGAGGGCAGAGAATAGAGCATACCGCTATGCCCCATGGCGATGCCATCGTCTATAGCGATAGTATCGAATTCCTTGGCTACGCCGCCGGCACGCTCGATTTCACGCGCGACCAGTTGACCGAGATCCTTGAGGTGGATATGGCCGGGTACAAACTGGGTAAACGAATTGGCGATGGCAATGATGGGCTTGTCGAAGTCGGCATCCGTCATGCCGGTAGCACGCCAAAGTGCGCGTGCGCCGGCCATGTTGCGCCCCTGGGTAGTCGTGGCTGAACGATATCTGGGCATTCTCGAACTCCTCTCACACGGGCCACAAAGGCCGATATTTAATTGAAAAATACTGGCCTGCCGAGTAGCAGACCTCAGGAAAACAGTGCCTGGCGCAGGAATTCCGGGGTTGCCGTGCAAGCCCGGTGAATAGCGTCATTATAATAGCGGGTCTTAAATGGCCGATCCTCGCAGGCCTCTTCACGTAAGAAAGTGATTGGTAAATCCTTACCTGCCAAAGTCACGGTCCACCACCCTGAAGGATAGCATGGCTGCGGATAATACAGAGTCATCACATCGAGGAAACCTGCTTTGCGCATTTCATCGTGCATAGGGCGGATAATACTTTCGGTATGGTACATCGGTGACTCGCTCTGCTGGGCAATGAGGCCGTTTTCTCCCAGTACCCGCCGGCAATCATGGTAAAAGGGCTCTGAAAACAGACCCTTGGCCGGACCAATAGGATCAGTACTGTCAATGATGATGATATCCACAGAACCCGAGTCAGACTCATTGATCCAGCGGATACCGTCACCAAAAATAAATTTCACTCGGGGATCATTGTTGACCTCGCACAACTCGGGAAAATACTGTTCGGACAGCCGGGTGACACGCTCATCGATTTCGACTTGTACCACCAATTCGACTTCCGGATGCTTGAGCACCTCGCGTAGCGTGCCGCAATCCCCACCTCCGACAATCACTACCCGGCGCGGATGGGGGTGACTATAGAGTACTGGATGACTCATCATTTCGTGATACAGGAAGTTATCCCGACTGGTCAACATGACAAACCCGTCGATGACCATCAGGTGGCCAAACTGTTCAGTTTCATAGATTTCAATGTGCTGATAAGGGGTCTGCTCATCATGCAGCTTACGCTGGATTCGTAAGGAAAAAGCGCTACCTTCCTCTTTATGTACCTCGGTAAACCAGTTTTCATCCAAAACCATCCGCTCTTCCCCATAACAAGAATCGACGGGTTATTATACGTCCTTGTCTACTGGGGAAGGGTATCATGGCTACATGGTCCATCGACAAGGCCTGCACACTCTACAACCTGCCCGGTTGGAGTGAGGGCTATTTCAGCATTGGCGAGAACGGCGAACTCATCACGATTGCCCGCGAAGGTACTCGTCTCAGCTTGGCTCAGCTGGCAAGGGAAGCGCAGCAGATCGGCCTTCGATTACCCATCCTGTTCCGTTTCAATCATATCCTGCACGAACGCGTAGATCGTCTGTGTGATGCCTTTATCCGCGCCAAGGACAGCCGGAATTACAGTGGTCACCATATTGCCCTGTATCCGATCAAGGTCAATCAGCAGCGACACGTTATTGAAGAAATCTGTCGTCACGGCGGTACGCGTGTTGGCCTGGAAGCCGGTAGCAAACCAGAACTGATGGCGGTACTGGCGTTATCACAACCCGGCGGTATTGTCGTCTGCAATGGCTATAAGGATAACGAATATCTCCGCTTGGCCCTGCTGGGGCAGGAATTGGGGCAACGCGTCTATATCGTGATCGAAAAACCGGGTGAAGCCGAGGCAGTCATCGCTATTTCCCGGCAGATGAATATCCGGCCATGTTTGGGGCTTCGCGTACGCCTGGCCTCGATTGGCAACGGAAAATGGCAGAATTCAGGAGGGGAAAGAGGTAAATTCGGACTGTCCGCGGCGCAAACGATGCAGGTTGTGGAGCGGCTGCGTGCTGTTGATTTGCTGGAGCGGTTGGAATTACTGCATTTCCACATGGGGTCTCAGATCGCCAATGTGCGTGATATCCAGCGTGGCGTCCGAGAAGCGGCCCGATTCTATGCCGAACTACGCCGACTGGGTGCCCCCCTCAAAATCACCGATGTAGGTGGCGGGCTGGGCGTGGATTACGAAGGAAGCCGTACCCGCCATGAATGCTCAATGAATTACAGCATCGATGAATACGCTGACACGGTGGTGCGAACCCTGCATGAGATCTGTGCCGAGGAAGGCCAGCCGCACCCCGATATCTTTACTGAATCGGGTCGCGCCATGAGCGCCCATCATGCTGTGCTGGTCACCAATGTTATCGATGTCGAGCGTATCGCCGATCACACCATCATCCCGGTCGCCACAAATAAACCATCACCCACAATTATCCGGGAATTATCGATGCTGGCCCAACAGACCGGGAGCAAACCCGCTAGTGAAATCTACCATGAGGCCGCCTACTGGCTGAGTGAGGCGCATGGTATGTATGCCCACGGCCTCCTGACTCTGTATGAGCGGGCCACAGTGGAAAACCTTTATATCTCGATTTGCAGCGATCTACACGCCCATCTGAATAGCGCCACCGAACAGGCTGAAGAGATCCTTGCCACACTCAACGAGCGTCTGGCCGACAAACTATTCTGTAATTTTTCTATTTTCCAATCGACCCCAGACATCTGGGGTATCGATCAAATTTTTCCGGTGGTCCCCCTGCAACGCTTAAACGAAAAGCCAACCCGCCGCGGCATTCTCCAGGATCTGACTTGCGACTCGGACGGTCAGATCGAAAACTACGTAGTTGCCGCTGGTCTTCAGCGCAGCCTGCCGGTGCATGCCTGGCAACCGGATAAGCCTTATCTGCTTGGAATATTCATGGTTGGTGCCTATCAGGAAATTCTCGGTGATCTGCATAATTTATTTGGTGATACCGATGCGGTCAACGTTGAACTCGAGCCAGATGGCAGTCATCGGCTGCTACAACCGGAACCAGGGGACACCGCCGTGGAATTATTACAATACGTCCATTTCGATCCCGAAGAACTGCAGCGCCTGTTTCGGCAAAAAGCCAAACATCTGTCTCCCGAATACGCTAAACGGGTGCTCGCCGAACTTGAGGCAGGGTTGCATGGTTATACCTACCTAGAAGAATAACCCCAATACCTCATCGACTTACGGGCAAGCCAGTATGAATATCAATCTTGACTTGATTCCTCCCCCGGATTCTTCTCCTGGCGGGCTCCGGTATCTGGCTGCTTAGCCTATAATGATCTTGTATGTTCCGGCCTTCCGTAACAACCGGGCATGGGGGAAGCCACCTCTGCTACCATCAATCCTGATACTGTTTTATTCACCTACTGGAAACGCACACAATATACCTTGACACCTTCCTCACCACTACCCTGATCTTTACAGATTACATACCGGCGTGTATACCACCCCATCAACCAACCCATTTCCTGTTCCATCCACGGTAGCCGTTACCAACGGTGCCAACCGGGGCAGTCAACATAACTGAATGTATCGCTATGAAATGTCATGTCTATCGCAGTCAACGCCATCGGAATACCTATCTCTATCTCCCCAAGTGCGACGATTTTTCAAATCTGCCGGAAAATCTGCACAAACTCTTTGGTAAACCGGTCCTCGCCCTGGAATTCGATCTCACTCCCGGTCGATCCCTGGCTCAGGCCGATGCTCGCCAGATCATCGAGGCGATACGGGAGAAGGGTTACTTTCTGCAGATACCGCCCATCAATCGCGCACTGATCTGAGGCAGGGCAGCACCTCACAAACTGCATAATATCTGGATAGAATAATATTCTGACCATACAAAAATAAGCGTATTATGGGGAAAATAATTGAGCTGAGCCAGTCCGGCCATCAGGGCGAATACCACTATGCTCTGGGAATGCCCCGCGAACTCAATCGCGGAGAAGAGCTGTTCATCTTCGCCAGCGAAGACCCCTACCTGCTAATGAATGCTTTGACCTTCAAACTGGAAAACACAATTTACTGGGACATCGTGGAAGCCAGTTCACCTCGCTGGCGAGTCAGGGTTCGGTGGTGCGAAGATGTGAAGATCAGCAATCTGGCCGATCTGCTAATCCGTGATCATGCCCGCATCGACCATTTATTCTCTACTGCATTAGAGCATATCAATGTCGGCCACGCGGAAGCCGCGTGTGTCAGCGCAAAATAAAAACTTCCGCTTCAGTATTTACTGATGAGGCAAACGATGAAAGCAGAGACATTAAAGATGAGCAGAAAAGAACAAGATCGGACAGCGGTGATTCATCAGGTTATAGATGGATACATCAAGCAAAAGGAGGCAGCCAGGCGACCGGGGATCAGCACACGTCAGGTGTGCAATCTGGCGCACGCCTATCGTCTCACGGTGCAGCGGGTTTGATTCACGGCAACCATAGCCGGGAGAGCAATTACAAGATACGGGATAAGATAAAACACTCTGCCCTGCAATAGGTTTGTAAGCAGTAGCGGGATTCTGGTTCTACGTTCGCCTATGAGAAGTTGACTGAGGACCACCGTTTTCCTTGTCGGTGGAAACCTGCAGGACAGACTCATCAATGAGATACAACTGACCGGTCTATCCGGCAGGGAAGCAGGCAGCACGTTTCTCGCCTCCTGCATGGAGAAGCATCACCGTCATCCTCCGTGCATCCGGCATCCGATGTCGATGCTGATCGTCCCTGCACGATCAGCAGGAGATTGATCTATCCTCTCCCACCACAGCCAACACAAGTTACCCAAAAACCTGGTGCTGCAAGACAATAATGTTCTCTACCAGGTCAAAACCGGGGGTATCGGCTGTCATGCGGTGTCTCCGTGACTGTCTGCGAAGACTTCCAGGGTAACCTCACGCTGCTCTGCAAAGGAAAACCATTGAGCTATGAAACATGGAAACGCAAGAAAGCCCCACTTGCCATTAAGGATAGCAAATAAATTAATCAGGCCGTCGACCAGGCCGGCAGACTCAGCGCATGGCATGGAAACCGGCAGCGCAACTTTTCTTCTGTAAAATTGAACAAACATTGTTTTTCAAAGTGG
>CAZUKD010000054.1:0-7099 GCA_964620825.1 uncultured Ectothiorhodospiraceae bacterium | reverse complement strand
AGGCTTAAACGCCAGACCCGTTGCTCGATAGAATCACACGAAATCCGACAGCTATCCTCGCTGATAGGCTCTGTGGAGCCGATGAGAGAGGATGTGCCAATTTCCAGGTCCAGCCGCGACTTTGCGAGATTGTAGAGCGGTGAGTATTGGTGCGCCCACCGACTGGCTGGTTGCCTGGATCTCCACAATCCCGTCTGGGTCGTGGTTAGTGATAACTACGGTTTTTCGGTCCGTAGCAGCCGGTGGAGGATTGCCCTGGCACAGGGCCGATGTTGATCTGAGAGACCAGATATATTGTGCATGATTCATACGCTATACGGCCTGTGGGGCTGTGGCGGGGCGTATTTGGCGTTGGTGAGCCTGGATTCTGTGTTTAGTTAGATACAAACGATTCCCAGGCGACCGGCCCGGGTGCTGTGATCAGCCCATTTGAGAGTTTTTGTTGGCGCAGATGACCCTCTAGTTGGTGTCTTGCCTGGGTTTGCACCCACTCGATACCGCCAAAGCCCACCTAGCGACCCTGTTAGCATTTTTCCAATTTCGCGCGGATCGCCCAGTCCTGCCAGGCGTTCTTTCAAGAACCTGGTGATTCGTCTGGCTCTGCCCTTGTCCAATTTTGCCAATTGTTTTTTAGCGGTATCGGTAACCTCAATCGTCCAGACCAAGAGTTCTCGCCACATCAGTTAACGAATAAACCGCTTCCTGCCCTTTTCTGACGCGCTCAAGCGTATTTGCGGCCAGATAATAATCTTCCATATCCGCAAGCCCTGATTCGATCATTTCACGCAAATAGAACGCTTTTGAACGGCCTGTCCTAGATGCCAGGTCAATTAGTCTTTGCTCAATGCCTGGAGCCAATCGTACTGATGTCGCCATGATATTCCCCGGTTTCGAATAATTGTATTCAAGATATTAACCTTAATTATCCGGCATACACAGATGGATGACGCATACTGCTGCTGATCGCGCATGCCGATAACCGGGTAGTGCGGCAATTAGTCGGGGGAAGCGATACTTGATCCGCAACGAGGCAAAAGCTCTCAATCGGTAGGTTTCCCGCCAGGGCGTACTGCCGGAGTACCTCACCAGCGGCCCCAACAGGGGCCGCTGGTGAGGAGCCGTCTCTCATACAAAAATCCCCTAACCGAGTGAGAAGATGCCACAGGCAAACTCTATGGCCACCAGTCACCCTCCCCCGTTCCCCCTGCTAGCTTGTTTTAATTTCGGTTTGGTTTTGGATATTTGTGGTAGTAGCTCGCTGGTACTCCGGGCGCAATCGCCGTCTCGCTTCATCCCGGCTCTCTCCGACTCTGACTTTGGCCTTGATCTACTCATCCAGGCTCAGGGTGTTTAGTTTCGGTTTCGACTTTGACTTCAGTTTCGGCTTTGGCTGTCGGATAATGCAGAACTGGAAATGAGTGACTCTCCGACCCGTTTTGTGTTGGTGGAATTCCACCTGGATATCCGAGTGGGTGTTGATGTCAGCAATGGCCGGGTTGATGACATACTTTTTCAAATCTTTAATAGATGTATATTTATTTTCTAACTGAAACATACGCTTAAACTCCTCCAGGCTGAACTCTCGCTCATCCCCCAACCATTGCAGACATAGCTCATACAGTCGGATGCCGTAGCTCGATCGCATGGGCATGACGTACTGCGCCTGATAGCGCGTAAACCGGCCCGATAAACTGGGGATATAGGGGATGATCTCGGCGTTAAATCTCACTGAGATTTTGCTCTGCTGCGGGTAATAGCGCACTGAGCTGGTGACATTAACCTCGGTGTAGTGGCGTCCCTCATGAACTGTGACGTACATGCCACGCAGGTCTTCCGCGGCCTTTTTCAGCTTGCCGTAGTTATCACCTGGCTGTGCTCCTGTGAGAGCAGCCAGGGTATCGGCGGTCACCACGAAGTTTTGGGTAGGCGTCAACTCATGCCTGGCTTCCACCTGCATCAGGCAGGCCAGTAGTACACGCATGCGCCAGATGGAGCCAGGGCGGTAGTAGGCTTCGACCAATGCGTTACTTTTGACGATATCTTGCTTGTTTTGAGATTTAGGAGGTATTTTATACATACTCCTATGTATACATTAAAGGATGATGTTTGCAACAACTCCTTTATAACCGGCAATCTCTCCCTTTATTGGCGATTCTATCAAGTTAAATCAATAAGTTACAATGTCCTAAATATAAACATAAAAACCGCTTTTTTAAGCAAAAAAGCACTCTAAAACCAACCCAGCCCCTGGTGCCTGTCAAGGGCGCGCTACGGCCACCCTTGGCGGCCCTATAACAGTTGCCTCCCCGCGCTTCGTCAGCGGGGCAGAGGCCATGGAAACCCATAACCCCACCCCTTAATTTAAAACCACCTCGGTGCTTGTCGCAGATTTCGACCTAAAGTGTTGCGTGTAACAATATTTCTCTGTATATCTGTTGCATGTAACAAATATGGAGGGTTAGGTTATGGCAGCTACACATGTGAATGTGCGGGTTCAGAAGCACCGTACTGCTCTGCGCATGGCGGGACTGCGTCTGGTACAAATCTGGGTACCTGATACAAGGTAGCCTGACTTCGCACGGGAGTGTCACCGCCAGTGCCGCCTGGCAGCTTAAGCAGACATATCCGATACGGATATGCAGTACATGGATGAAGCCTTGGTGGACGAGGCTGCCTGGACGGGATGATGCGGGGAGATTTTGTGACCATCACCCTGCAGGGTGATTTGGGCGAGCCAAGACCTGCCCTGGTGATTCAATCCGACTATTTCAGCGGACATACCAGCATCACTGTGCTGTCTGTGACGAGTACGCTTGTTACCGCGCCGCTTTTGCGTATCGCCGTACAGCCCATGCAGGGAACGGCTTGTAGAAGAATTCCCAGGTGATGGTGGACAAAGCCATGACTGTAAAGCGCGACGAGGTAGGTCTAGCCTTCAGACGTATTAATGCTGATGCAATGGTGGAGGTCAAGCGTTATTTGGCCGTATTCCTGGGGATTGTAAATTAACTAAATTAACAATTGAAAGGTGAATGTGATGAATATAGAAAAGAGAATACAGCGTATCTTGTGTCTTTTAGGTGTGTTACTTGTCAGCGTTTTCGTTCTATCGATTAAGAATAAACGCTGCAGGAATAAAACAATTGATGAGAATACGCCCCATGACGAATAAGTAGTTTTCAAGTACAAAACTGTTTTCCACAGATCAAGGCGGGGTCAATGATCGGATACAGCGACAGGGAGAGCTTGCGATTTAAACCAAGTCGTTACCCATTGAAACAAATGGCGCAGGGCATTTACCTTCTCCCTATTAGTCGCATCGACAGTGTGCAAGAGTCGGTGCCAGCGATCCACATCGTCGTTATCTTCAATACCCATGACATGGTGGAGTGCCGCGCCTGGGCAGGTTTCGTAGGATCCTGGGAGAGTTACCTTATTATCGTGTAAATGATGCCACAGAAAGGCAAGCGTACCTATGAGCGTTGTCGGTAATGGATGACTGACCGGTAAGCGGAAATCCCCTGCCCACGCCTGCAATGCATCGGCCGGCATAGGACGAGCAATGGCATAACCCTGACCCAGGGTTATGCCCAGGTATTGCGCCGCTTCTATCAGATCCGGCGTCTCCAGACCCTCCGCTATCAACTCACGATTCAGATCGTGAGCTAATTGGGTCAAGGTTGATAACAGGGTCAGAGTGGATGTGGGATCTCGATCCAGATGGCGTACCAGATTCTGGTCGATCTTGAGCGTGTCAAAGGGCTCCTTGATCAGGCGCAGCAGGCTACTGTATCCAGTGCCAAGATCATCCAGAGCCAGGCCAATCCCTAAATTACAGATGTGTTGCAGCATATCGCGCTGGTGACTCTTATAGATATCCTCGGTCTCCAACACCTCCAGCGTGAGCCGATGCTGGAGGTCGGCATAAGGCTTGAGCGCATCCTGCAAACGGCTAACGATATCCTCTTCGAGCAGGCTTGATGGAGATAGGTTGACCGAGATCTGTAGATTCGGGAATACACTATTAAGCGACCGCAACGCCTCAAGCGCCTGTTGCAAGGTCATCCAGAACAGCCGGTAGGTCTCGATCGCGCCTAGAAGCGGCAGGAATACGCCGGGGGAGACAATCTCACCATCATCCATGATAAGCCTCGCCAGGGCTTCGACTTTGACCATGCGACCAGTAACCAGATCGACCACCGGCTGAAAGTAAAGCGCCAGGCCGCCATTGAACAGGCGTTTGCGTAACGATTCTTGAATTGACGAGGACACCTGTAATGAAAGTTGCTGGCAGGGCAGTGAATGATCCATGGATTCGATGCGATATTGTAATTGTTCCGCGAAGCTGCAAGCGTTCTCATGTGAGAACTGATGGGGGTAGGCACCATAGAATGTCAATACCCTATCGGCATGTCCCTGTGGATCACGAATGGGAATAGCTAAGGCGGAACGAATACCTAATATTCGATGAAGGTCCTTCCACCGCGCCATGCCGTGATCCTTAGCCAGATTGTCTGAAACCTCTATCTCGAGATGATGCCAGGCGCGGGATACGATCCCTCGGCCCCGGGAAAGGTGAGGGTCGAGTCGGGGGTGATAGGCCGGATCTGCCAATAGTTTGCGCCCTTCACCGGCCGCAGGCCCGGCGGCAGCCACGATATTTAAGAGTCCATCCGTGTCAGGTTGATACAAGATTACGGCGCACACACCCGGTAAATGACCCAGATTTTCAATCATGGCACGCAAATTTTCCATGAGTGACACAGCTGGACTTGGCATAAACCGCAGAATCTTGCGAAATGAGAGCCGCAGTTCGTCCATGGCTTGCAATTCGGATTGCATATCCAGATCCAGGCGCATGATGATGATATCGAGCAGTATCATGGCATTCTGCTGTCGGTAGACAGATGACAGGTGTTTAGTCAAAAGTACACGATAGATGGTGTGGAAGCGTAGTAGCAGCGAGGTATCGACGCCGACTAATGAGTGGATGCACCCGACCCGGGTGCTGGCTTGAATTAGCTCCTCGCGTTCCAGCCCCGGGCTGGCGAGAAGGCATAGATGCTCGGCCTGTTTGCGTTTGAGATGAGTAAGCTCGTCTTCGCTTAAGGCAGCTATAACGGCCTGGGCTTGCCGGTCATGATAAATCTTGTGGTAGAAGATATCGATGAAACGATTGATATTCTTGGTCATGATACCCGCGTGTTTCTGTAGTATTTCTATTGCCTGTAGTGAAAAAGGGTCTATCAGCTCGAACAAGGATTCAGATTCGGATACCGGGATTGGCTGGAGGGTTCGCCACCAGGACTGATCGGGCAGGCGCTGTTTGGCTTGGTAAAGCGCGACATCGGCTTCGCGCAGCAGGGCATCAGAGTGATGCTCGTTACCGGACACAGCGACCCCGGCGGAAAAGTCGATGTAGATGGATGCCTCTTCGATGCTGAACAGGGACTCCACCGCCTGATGCAACCTCGAAAGTGCATGGGAGATCTCGATGAGTGGATTAAGGGAGTCTAGATGCTCAAGCACGATAACGAACTCGTCACCACCCAGACGAGCAAGAAAGTCAGTCTCGCGCAGAAGACCCGTCAGGCGCCCAGCCAGATCCTTTAGCAGTAAATCGCCAACACCATGACCGAAGCGGTCATTGACTGGTTTAAACCCATCGAGATCGAGCATGACTACCGCGTAGGGGAAATTATACCGATGGGCACGAATCCCGGCTTCCCGCAGGCGATCCTTCAGCGCCAGACGATTGGGTAGACCGGTGAGAGTATCGGTGCGCGCGAGCTTGAACTGCTCGTGCTCCCGCTTGATGAGGTGAGTCCTTAAGTCGATCTCGTCGAGACCACGACCGATAAGTTCGGCAATCCGCTCACTCAGCTCGATGGTCTGGGGATCAAACAGACCGGGATCAGCGCTGATATAGGCGATGACTGCCCATGGCTTGCCCGCCCGCGTAATAGGTACTGCCAGCACCGAGCGCCACGCGAGTTCACGCACAAAATCCACCCAGAGCGCACCTTTGATATCCTTGATGTCGTCATTGCGCCAAACCGCCTTGCCCTCGTTCCAGGCACGATTGATGAGCGCGCGCTTATCGAGAAGGGGTGAGAGCTTTTCAAGTTTCTGGCTGTCGGGACCAGCGGCGGCAAGCAGGCGCCAGCCCGGAGCATCTGGACAGCTGATGCAGACTGTGGAATACGGCGTATCCTGGGTGAGCTGATAGCAGATATCGGTGAGTAGATGATATTCGTCGTTGCTGTGTAGGACGAGGCCATCAGCCTTGAAGATAGCATTATAAAGCTGTTGCAGGTGATGAAAACGTCTGGATGATGCCTGTGTCAAATCTTCGGGGGACATAAGACACTTCCCGCACTGATTGCTTTGATACAGTAATGATAGTCGAAATCCTGCAAGGAATGGGGGTGAGCGCGTGTAGACACTTAGTGAATAGCCTCAAGGACGTCTCCAGCTGCCTATCATGACATAACACCATCCGTTCTCACTCCGAACGGAGTGGACTTCCGCGTAAGTTTGGTGAACCCACGCTATTGTTGGTCTATCCCAACTCTCCAGTAAGTACCTTGATAGTCCTACCGGGACATCCTACACTTTGAATTTAGGTCAGAAGGTGGGGCACCCCCCATTAATAATCGCAGTTAGATGATCATCCTAATGCAGTTGATCTATTATGGATGGATGTCTCGTCCTTTGCGTATTGAATACCCGGGAGCTTTGTATCATCTGACTGCACGTGGGAACAGTCAGATGATATATACCTGAATGATGAGGATCGGTACTGTTTCCTTCAGTTATTTGGTCAAGAGATTAAGGAGCGGGGTTGGATTTGTTATGCCTATTGCCTGGAGGTGTTGCCGGTATCCCCAGTGAGCAGTTGCAACCACTTCGCCCTGATAGCGGAGTTATTTTGCATGCCGTTGCGGGCTACTTCGGATGTGAGACGGAAGATGTATTGTCCCGGCGTCACCAAGAGGGATATCTTTTGGCTGAATTAGAAAAGGAATTAGAAAAGAGAAAAGAAGAAAAGGGGGACACAATACGTATTCCCCAATACGTCAGTGTAACGATTGATGAG
>CAZUKD010000053.1:0-8218 GCA_964620825.1 uncultured Ectothiorhodospiraceae bacterium | reverse complement strand
ATTCCAGCTATATTCACGCATTGCAACACTCTGGTGCCGACGTGAAGGGGGTGAATCAACGCCCGGTTATGTAAGCACAAACGATGCACCCATGAGTCAATGGCAGCAGATGCAGGCTGAGGGATAGCCTTGCGCTGAAAACAGGAGAAACAGAGCGTTATCACACGATTTTGGCCAAAAGGCAGGCCAAGGCGCACGTAAGGGTAACGATCAGCACTTCACCCCGGGGCTTGCAAGGAAATCAGCCCTTGAGAGGAAGTAGAATCCAAAAAGATATTTTCAAGACACATCAACTCACTGAACGGAACGGGCTTGTCCAACAAACGGTTCAGATCGTGGCTCGCTTCGCTCTCACGATCTAACCTTATTCGTTGAACGTCCAAAGAACCAGACGGGACTGGATGGGTAGTGAATATCTGAAGCGATTTCTAATACAGCACATCCTTGCCCCATTGTCCTTTTTTACCGGCCCATTAAAAAAGATCGTTAATGCCTGTCCGGCTAGGTTGCTTAACCTTTCGACGTTCATGAGTCCCTCTACATCAATAATTGCGCAGATTGTGGGCGTGTATCCTGGCAATGCTGTACCGTAGTTGAACATTTCATTCATAATTGATGTCGAAATAGCCATTGATGGCATCTCTCGGGATTGAGTATTAATTATTTTCTGTAGCATGGTGCATGAAAAAAACGCGTGAATCCATAGCTGAGCCCGTTCAGCAGCGTCAGATTTTCAGCCGGCGTGCGCTGGTTTTAGCAATTATCGTGTTGATAGCGGCTGCGGTGATCACTTATCGGATGATTGAACTCAAGGTGATCGATCATCACTATTATGTATCGGCTGCGCGGAATAACCGTATCCAAATCGATCCAGTGGCACCACCCAGAGGGTTGATCTATAGCCGAAATGGGCAGTTGTTGGCGGAGAATATTCCTGGGTACAATTTGCTGGTGATTCCGGATGAAGTGCGAGATTTTAAAAAAACGCTCACTTCCTTGGTCCGCTTATTACAGATCAGTTCTGATCAACTGCGTTATTTTCGGTATCAGCTCGAAGCCTCACCTGCTTATCGGGCTGTCCCCTTGATTACTGATCTCACGCAGAAACAGCTGGCCACTTTTGCCGTTCAGGCTTATCGATTTCCAGGTATTCTCATACAGGCTCACTTAATGCGGCATTATCCATTCAAGAAACTCACTGTCAATTCAGTGGGGTACGTTGGGCGGATCAATATACCGGAATTGCATCATATTAATGCTGATAACTATGCCGGAACGGATTATTTCGGCAAGCAGGGCCTGGAATTGGAGTACCAGTCGCTGTTGCATGGCAAGGTGGGTGACAAGGTTGTCGAGGTTAATGCCGTCGGGCACCCCTTGCGGGTGATAAAGGAACATCTTCCTGTACCTGGAAAAAGTTTGATTCTGACTCTGGATATGGGGTTGCAGCGTGTCGCTGAACAGGCCATGAAGGGTTGGCGGGGTGCAGTGGTAGTTCTAGATCCGAGAACCGGCGCAATTCTCGCTTTGGTATCCAAACCGGCTTTTGATCCCAACTGGTTTATCAATGGAATTAGTGAAAAACATTATCAGAGTCTGCTTGGTAATCCGGGCAAGCCTTTGTGGAACCGGGCAGTTAATGCTTCTTATGCCCCAGGGTCAACTATCAAACCGTTTATTGCGCTTGCCGCTTTGGATGCCGAGGTCATAACGCCCCAGGAAAAAATCTATTCGGGACCCTATTATATTATTCCTGGAACTCAACATAAATTCTGGGACTGGGATCAATGGGGTCAAGGATGGACTAATTTGAAGAAAGCTATCGAGGAATCTGTGGATACTTATTTTTATCCCGTGGCGTCGAGACTGGGTATCAAGAAAATGGATCAGACCCTGGATAAATTCGGGTTCGGCAAGAATCCTTTACCCGGATTTCCTGGCGTGAGTTCTGGATTGTTGCCGACACCACAATGGAAGCGGAGGGTTGAGGGTTACTCGTGGTATCCAGGTGATACGGTTATCATGGGTATTGGTCAGGGTTTCCTTCAAGTTAGCCCATTGCAGTTAGCCAAGGCGGTTTCTATTATTGCCATGCGAGGACATGGTTTTCATCCGCAGCTAGTGCGCGCGATTTATGATCCGGTAACGGGCCAATTGATTTTGCGACAGCCTCAGCCGTTACCTGTAGTTAAAATGAGCAATCCCCGTTACTGGCAGGATGTGATTATCGGCATGCATGCAGTCACTGCCTCACCACATGGCACTGCTCATACCACCTTTATCGGATTCCCATTGCCGGTGGCCGGGAAAACCGGTACGGCCCAGATATTCAGCATTCACGGGAATCCGTTCGCTCAGCATAGAAAGATTCCCTATGATCTGCGGGATAATGCGTTATTCGAGGCATTTACCCCGATCAAACACCCGCACCTGACCGTGGTTGTGATTTGTGAACATGCCGGAGACAAGATTGGCCCCGCTTCTGCGGTAACCCGTAAGATTATGGACTATTGGTATGCCCATCAAAACCGGATCGATAATCCTTTGTCTAACCCGCGTTTCGCACAATTTATGAGTCGGCAAGTAATGGAACGTAAACCTCACGGAATCCGTGTGGCAGCAAAATTAGTGGGAAGCAGTTAGGATGGGCAACTTGCCATTTTCAGCTGGGTGGACAATCTCAGAACCCCCATCGAGATTATTTTACGAGATCCTGGATTGGCCGTTGATCTTTGCCGTATTGATGATCTTCGCCGCTGGAGAGGCCGTCCTCTACAGCGCAGCGGGGTCCAATTCCGCGATTATCTGGCATCAGGGCATCAAGTTCGGTATTGCCATGATTTTGATGGTTCTCATCGCCCGGATACCTATCAATCGCTGGCGGCAATGGAGCCCGCTGATTTATGTTGTCGGATTGTTGTTGCTGGCCGCGGTCATGGTGGTCGGCCATGTGGGTCTGGGAGCAAAGCGATGGCTCGGTTATGGACCCTTGCATATTCAGCCCTCGGAGCTTATGAAATTGATACTGCCGATGGTGCTCGCCTGGCTATATAGCCGTGAGCCTCTTCCGCTCAGACCCATGGTTTTGTTGCAAGGCGTATTCCTTGCGCTCATTCCTGCCGTGTTGATCGCCAAGGCACCTGATATGGGTACGGCATTGCTGGTGCTGATGGGGGCTATCGCGATAACAATTCTAGCCGGTGTGCGCTGGCGCTGGCTCTTGCTGGGGACAGTCCTTGGAGCTGCACTTTTACCATTGGTCTGGCATTTTATGCACGCCTATCAGCGCACCCGCATTTTGACTTTTCTTGATCCCGAGGCCTCACCTCTAGGCGCTGGATATCATATCATTCAATCGATGATCGCGATTGGTTCGAGCGGACTTTATGGTTTGGGTTGGCTTCATGCTCCTCAAGCTCAACTTGGATTTTTACCGGAAAGTCGAACAGATTTTATTTTTGCTGTATTTAGTGAGGAATTCGGTTTGTTCGGCAGCCTGGGATTACTGGCTTTATATCTGTTTATTATTCTGCGTGGGCTGCTGATCGCTTATCGAGCCAGTGACAATTATTCACGCTTGCTGGCCGGCGGCCTGTCATTGGTTTTCGCCATCGATGTCTTTATCAATATTGGTATGACGATGGGATTGCTGCCGGTAGTTGGGGTACCCCTGCCATTTATGAGTTATGGTGGAACTTCCTTGGTCAGCATGGCTGCCATCATCGGGCTGATACAGAGTGTGGGTCAGCATAAGCCTTTGGTGAAGGGCTAGAACCTATATAAATCAGCTACGCGTGGAGATGACAGCCATCATGTCCCGGTGTATATCACATAAGTGAAATTTGTGGCACCCCGATCTATTCCGGAATAGTCAGTCTGGCGAAGAAGCGGATTTCCCGACTTATTCGCCAAGGGGAGGGTTGTAGATCGTCTGACAGTTAACTGAAATAATCGGTGGCAGTGGGCTGCTATCCAGGCGAGCTCCGCTGAGCCGCTCACCCCATAAGCAGCCGGTATCCAGAGCCAGGAGATTGGGTTCGCTCAACAATCCCAGCGTTGACCAGTGCCCGAAGATAATACGCAAAGATGCGTTACACCGCCCTGGAAATCGGAACCATGGCAGCAGATTTGCCGGAGCCTTATCGGGGGACCGCTTACAGCTGAAATTCAGTCGGCCATCGGGATAGAGATAGCGCATCCGCACCAAGGCATTGAGGGTGTAGCGCAGGCGATTCATTCCACTGAGTGCCTTTGACCATTGCCGTGGTTCATCTCCGTACATTTTATTGAGTAGCTGCTCGGGATGGGCGCTTTGCAGCTGGTTTTCTACTTCCTTAGCACAGCGCTTGGCGAGATTAAGATCCCACGCCGGCGGCAAACCGGCATGTACCATAGTCCAATTTAAGGTCGCATCATGGTGTAGCAGGGGCCTATAGCGTAACCATTCGATCAGCTCCTGACTATCCTTGGCGCGTAAAATGGGTTCCAGCGTATCTTTGCGCTTGAGTTTCTGTATCCCATAGGCCGTAGCCAGCAAATGGAGGTCATGATTGCCCAGTACGCTAATGGCGCTATCGCCTAGTTGGCGGACGAAGCGCAGCGTTTCCAAAGATTGTGGTCCTCGGTTAACCAAGTCGCCGACCAGCCAGAGCCGATCATGAACCGTATCGAAGTGCAATTTGTCCAATAGGCGCTGCAAAGGTTCCAGGCATCCCTGAAGATCGCCTACAGCGTAAACAGCCATCAGACTTTTTCTAGGAGGATGTGGCGGAACCATCCACTCGTCAGTGTAGGCTGATCCACTAACCGCCTCAATGAATTGGTTTCAATGAGCAAATCCTCGAAGACGACATCGGTATGAGTAGCCAGTCGTCCAAGCAGGGGGCTGATTGCGCGCCGCAGAGGGGCCCGTTGTCCGGGCTTTAGAAACTTATCAAGAATCAGGATTCGCCCACCTTGGCGAACGACCCGTTCAGCTTCCCTGAGCGCATTCAGGGGGTGCGGAACAACTGCGAGAATCAGGTGCATAATCACAATATCAAAGCTGGCATTCGGAAAAGTAAGTGCCTGGACATCACCTTCCGGTAACTTGATATCGAGATCAAGGTTTGTGGCCCGGCTGCGAGCCTTGCGTAGCATGGCCGGGGTCAGGTCGATACCCACATAGCGGTTATTAGCGGGGAGCCAGGGCAGATCCAGGCCGGTACCGATGCCATCGATTAAAATATGCTTATCTTGTGGTTGATCGAGTAATGCCAGACTATGCTGCCGCAGGGGGACAGTAATCCGTTCGATGGCCAGATCATAAAAGGTCGACCAGAGCGTGTAAGGTATGCGCAGAGACATCGAGGTGATCGGTCTTCAGTGCAGGATACGGGGTGCGGCGAGGATGAAAGGTGAAATCTCGGCATCGAAACAGGTTTGGTCATCGGCAATCATCTGGTAGCTACCATGCATGCGCCCTATAGGTGAATCAATCCGGGTTCCGCTCGTATAGCGAAAGGATTCACTGGGCTTCAGGTAGGGATGTTCACCAATGACGCCGGGTCCGTAAACCTCCTGTATCTTGCCCACTTCGTTTTCGATGACCCAGTGCCGGCTCAAAAGTCGTGCGGGTAGGGTACCGGCATTATGGATAGTGATGGTGTAGGAGAAAACGTATTGACTGTTTTCCGGATCGGACTCTTCTGGAAGGTAATGAGTTTCAACATCGACTTCGATGCGATATTCAGGTTTATATTTCATAAATAGCAACGACTCACAAATATATTAGGTTATAGCCCCGTTTATAATGGCAATCTGCTGCCACTTGAATAGAATAATTATATCATTGCCGCGAGATCTGACATACCTTTCCATCATTGTTAATGATACGTAGCCAGTCATTTTTTGGGCGTAGGCGACCCCATTGATTTTAGTGGTGTTTGTGGGTGCGCATGTGTGCAAGTCATAAAAGTGAAGATCTTCGGTATAGCAGTCGGCCGCATGGCTGGTCAATCGGCTTTTAGCCTAACCTGAAGCCACCGGCTTTACTGAGGGTATTTACGGAGGAGAGTAGTCAACCTATGGGTGGCCACCGACTGTTGGCGGAAGTACAGTGTGATCAGCGACCCGCTGGCGTGCAGCTCCAGGGTTTCACCCACGTACTGATGCGGGACCGAGTAGTGATGTTTCTGGTACGGCACGTGGTAGTCGATATTGACCTTGACCGGCTTGATGTCGACCTAGTGGTAGGGGTGACGGGCAAGGGTTTGAGCGTAGGCTGATCCAGCGGCTCGAAGGCCCACGCATGACTGCCCAGCCAGTCGGGCAGTGACTGGCTCAGTGTGTTGCCTCGGCATAGGTGTAGTTGGATGCCCCAGCACCGCCACGAACACCTGCGCCGGATGGATCTCACCCGTAGCTGCGCAGACGATGGGTGCGGTCGGCCCGCAGTAATCGACAAAGCACTTCTCACCGGCCCTGTGAGCCTGGCGCATGGAGCGGCTTTTGCCGGCCCCGCCAATGTGCGTACCGGTCGCAGAACTGCGAGTAGCTGTAGCAGCGGTTGGGATAGCGCTCGGTGTACTCCTCCCACAGCAGTTGCTGGGTCATCCCCTTGCGCTTGAGCTCCTGGTGGAGAACCGACCACTCGGGTACCTGGAACCGGCGCGAGACGCCGGTGTCGGCGCCCGGATAGAACAGCCGCGCCAGCCGGCTGTCATCCAGTTCCGGTGGCAGCGGCCAGCCGAGTCCCAGCGCATCGGCTTTGCTCAGCAGTTTCCGGATAGCGCCGACACTGAGCTTGGTACTGGCTTTGATCTGGCGGATCGAGAGCCCGGCGGCGTAGCGTAAGCGGAGAATTTCTCGTATTTTGCGCATTGTTGTCCTCGTGGCTGACATCAGCACTCCCAAAAAGCGGGAGCGCCTAGCAAACTAATTGATAAAACAATGCGTTGGGAAGGATTCTGGTCGAAGATGAACACCGATTCCGGAAAATCCCGAGAAGTGTTCAACTTGGGCCGGAATATGCAGATGCAACTATGCCGTGCATAGGGTACGCCATTCACTACGTTTTGGGTCCTGGAAGGAGTGCAGGGAAGGGGCAGCTGACCTTCGGGGAATCTATCGATCCATCAGCGTTACAGAAGCTGAACAGGAACTTAATGCCTTTGCTGAGAAATGGGGTGATCAATTCCCAACCATCAGCCGGATGTGGCGTAGGCATCGGGATAATCCGATTACATCATTTGCATACCCTGATGATATTCGCAAGGCGATCTACACCACCAATACCACTGAATCACTTCACTGAACTGCCCCCAAAAGCAGGACAGTGGGTTAAGGTGGGTTAAGGTATACTTTCCTGTTCAAAGGAGAGACACATGGCACGTCAAAGTGACCGTAAGGAAGTCAAGGCACGGGTAGCACTGGATACACTCAAAGGCCGGAAAACGGTAAGCGAGATAGCCTCGGAATATAAGATCCACCCGAATCAGGTTGGCCAATGGAAGAAGAAAGCGCTGGAAGGTATGGCAGAGTCGTTTGCACGGGGCAAGCGCAACGAAGTTGAGGATCTTGAGAGTGAACGTGATCGTCTATATCAGCAGGTTGGCCAGCTCCAGATTGAGGTGGACTGGTTAAAAAGTCACAGGACCAGTCAATGAGCGCATCAGAGAAACGATTATGCGTTGAGCCGGCCCATAAGACATAAGCATAGCGCGCCCATGTGCTGAACAAGGACGGGCGTGGTGTGCTCAGCCCACTGGACGGTTGATCGGGGGCAGAGGGTGAGCCTGGGGCATCTTGATAAATCTACCGCACGGTTTGATTATTATGTTGTGCCCTACTCACTCCTCGCCGAGCCTGCTGATATGCCAAGGAGATTCGCTCCAGGACACCTTACACGCGAACCGCTCGCTATGATTTTTTGAGGTGTCATGGAGTTTCTCCATATTTTCACGCTCGATCCGCTCGACTACCCTGCCGAGCACGCCAGAGTTCGACCCGGAAAGTCGCCACCACTATCCCAAAAGTGTCTCAAAATAAAATAAGTTTCCTAAAAGTCGTAACTCATTGATTTAATGGTGGGCCGTGTAGGACTCGAACCTACAACCAATTGATTAAGAGTCAACTGCTCTACCACTTGAGCTAACGGCCCCTGTGATCTGAACTGGGGTGGGCGATGGGACTCGAACCCACGACGACTGGAATCACAATCCAGGGCTCTACCAACTGA
>CAZUKD010000052.1:0-8356 GCA_964620825.1 uncultured Ectothiorhodospiraceae bacterium | reverse complement strand
TAGGCGTATAGCCAGCCGCCTTGGGCGGCTCACGCTTTTATTGCCCCTTTGAGGCGCTCCCCCATAAAGCCCCCGGCAAAGCCGGAGGCCACTTATTTTGATTTGCCACCAAATGATGGATGCCTAATATATTTTATTTCTAATTCCGGGAATGCTCGCTCCGCACAAGCAACACCTAAGTTTCGTATGCCTGCAATTATTCCAGGTTTAAATTAACGCCCCCTAGTTGCCGGTTACGGCAAGCAGAGGTTGCAGGGCAGATCTGGCGGCTTTTAGGCATAAGGTTGAGATAATTTACCTCTATGTCAACACCAATTAGTCTGACATGATGTCCATTGAACGGCATGATCGTATCACCATCAAGGATGCAGGTTATTCGTGTTAGTGCGGTCTTTGGGGTAGTTCCGCAGTTCACTCACAAAATTTGCGTCGGCAGCAAAGAGAACCCGCTAAGATTGGCCATCCCTCACAGAGGGATGATGGCTCCATTCCTTATTATCAAGCATTTAGGCTGATATACCGAAGAACCCCGAGACAGAGTTGAGCATACCTACCAGCAAAGCCAGTTCACATACCGTAACGGCGGCGGAACTTATCGACCTGACCAGCAGAGTCGAGGATCTTTTGTTTGCCGGTATAGAAAGGATGACATTGGGAGCAGACTTCGATCTGCATCTTTGGCTTAGCGTAAGTGGATCGAGTTACGAAATGATTGCCGCAGCTGCAGATCACCTCGACGTCATGGTAGTCAGGATGGATATTGGGTTTCATCAGTGCTGTCCTCGATAAGACTGGCAGAATTTGAGCCAGCCCGGTTCATAATGTATCAAGGTAGATGTGAATTCTATCCACACCTACCAAAGGGGTGGAAATTTTACAGAAGTCTGGCCTTCCAGGCAATCTTCTCATTAACGTGTGTGCCGGGTATGGTATAAAACTAGAGAGGTAAAAGTTCTCTTGCCCAGTAATTGTAGAGCCGAAGGCTAGGAGAAGGGCAGGGGCGTCATCGTGAGGTGGGGTCTGAAGGGAGTCTAATCCGAATGCGGGGCGATAAACAAGAACCGGATATGAGGTGTGACGTATCTGAGACGAGTGGGTGCGTGATCACGAAGTCTTCCATCTGCAATGGAGATGTGTTTTATAAATACCTAAGGTAATCCCCCGGCAGAGCCGGGGGATTACCTTAGGTATTTACCAGCCTTGCGTTTACTGACCTGCTGAAGGCAAACAACATCCGCATCAGCATGGATGGCAAGGGCTGCTGGCGGGATAACGTCTTTGTCGTACGACTGTAGCGGGCATCAAATACGAAGAGGTTTATCTCAAAGCCTACGAATCTGTTTCACAGCCCCGGGCATCGATTAGGTATTACCTGAGTTTCTACAGCGCTGGCCGACCCCATTCCAGTGTTGACCGACAGACACCAGATCAGGTTTACTTTAACGCGCTGCCCTCACACAGGGTGGCTTAACCAGGATGAGTAAGGATCCACTTATAGAACTGGGTTTGGCTGTTCAGGCAAGCGAGACCATTTCTATCCGTATGGATCCAGAAAATAAAACGCTTAAAGGCGGGATGGGATAATGCCTGCTTGCTTAGAGTGATCGGTGTGTGATTTAAGCTCGATTACTCTGGCTGTGCAGCTCCTGTGCCTTGACATTTAGATGTGTTGGTCGTAAGTTTCACGTCCTTTGGTTTTAGATCCCATCGACTTGCAGGATTTAGATTATGAAACGTACTTTCCAACCTAGTAATTTACACCGTAAGCGTACTCATGGTTTCCGAGCGAGAATGAGAACCAAAGCTGGGCGGGCTGTTCTCGCGTTGAGACGAAGGAAGGGTCGTGCGCGTCTGGCGCCTTAGATTTGAGAGCCAATCAGAGTCTCTCCAGGTTACAGTTTCCGACAAGCTCCCGCCTCCTGAATAGTGAAGATTATCAAAGAGTTTATCAAAAGGCTTCCCGGAGTGGTGATAGTATATTAACAGTCAGCTGGCGAGCCAGACCAACTAATGAAGCCGGGGCTCGTCTGGGTCTGGCAATCTCGAAAAAGTGTGCAAGAAGATCCGTCGATCGTCAAAGGATTAAACGTATTGTCAGGGAAAGTTTTAGGCTAGTACGATTGGCACTGCCAGCCATGGATATCATTGTAAGCTGTCGAAATAAGGCGGCTGGTTGCACAAATGATCAATTACGCATATCCATAGAAAAGCATCTTAAGAAGTTATTAATGGCACAATAGTAATGCGTAATTTATTGATCTTTCTAATAAAGACTTACAGATTGATTTTAAGCCCTATGCTGGGCCCACATTGTCGCTTTGAGCCGAGTTGTTCGGCTTACGCAGTGGAAGCTCTGCAAAAGTATGGTTTCTTTAGAGGTTTATGGTTATCAATCAAACGTATTTCCCGCTGCCATCCTTGGCACGAGGGGGGGTATGATCCCGTTCCTGCTTCAGGCCCAACAGAATCCGATAAAGAGGCGAGTCACCGAGATGGATAATCTTCGCCCCCTTTTGTATATTTCTCTGCTTTTTATTATTTTCCTAATCTGGCAAGCATGGCAGCGCGAGCATATTTCACCTACTCATAAAACGGTTATATCCCAAGAGATTTCCAAGGCTTCCAGACAGCTCTCAGCATCTTCTGGTAAGGGCAATCCGCCATTAAATAGGGCCAGTACATCTTCCGCGGGAATTGGCATTTCTAGAAAAAATAAGGACAAAGTTATCCGTATCAGGACGGATGTTTTAGATGTAGTGATTGATGCCAATAATGGGAATATTCTCCAGGCTTTTTTACCTAGCTACCCAGTAGCCGTAAATAAGCCAATGGAGCCATTTAAGCTCTTCCATACGGGTAAGAAAATTTATATTGCTCAATCCGGTATTATTTCTACCGGACTACCTAAAATCCCCGCCCTTGACACCCTAAGAAAACAAAAATTTACTATTAGTAAAACCTATACACTGCAACCTCACCAGAAGGTCCTGCAGGTCAAATTGATTCAACGTTATTCTAATGGGGTTACTCTGAGAAGAACTTTTGTTTTCCGTAGGGATAGCTATATTGTCAAGGTCAAGTTCAGGTTACTGAATGAAAGTGGGAAGCCCTGGATAGGAAGCATCTTTGCACAATTGCTGCGCAGCCCTACTGGTAAAGGATATAGCATACTTAATGCAGACACCCATTCATATTCAGGGGCTGCATGGTATGACGGGAGTTATCAAAAAGCTTCGTTTGATGACATTTCCAAATCACCGATGGAAAAGAGCGTTACAGGTGGTTGGATTGCGATGGTACAGCATTATTTTATATCAACATGGATACCTCCCCACCATGTACCGGTAGAGATTTATACCAAGGCATTTAAAACCCCTTTAGTTACTTTATATGCAATTGGTTTTAAATCTTCATCATTTAATGTACAAAGCGGAAGATCTATGGTCTTTTCTAGCCAAATGTGGATTGGACCCGAATTACAAAATAAACTGGCTGAAGTCGCGCCGGGACTAAATTTAACTACCGGTTATGGGATATTTACTTTTATTGCCCAGCCTTTATTTTGGTTGTTGAGCAAGATACACTCAGTGATTGGGAATTGGGGATGGTCTATAATTCTTCTTACCTTTTTGATTAAGCTAGGTTTTTACAAACTTTCTGAGAAAAGTTACCGTTCTATGGCCAGGATGCGGGCCTTGCAACCAAAATTAAAAGAGCTAAAGGAACGCTACGGTGGTGAGCGGCAGAAGATGAGTCAAGCCACAATGGAGCTTTATAAAAGAGAGAAAATAAATCCCTTGGGTGGTTGTTTACCAATGATTGTTCAGGTTCCCGTATTTATTTCTCTGTACTGGGTATTATTGGAGAGTGTAGAACTCAGGCAAGCACCATTTATTTTATGGATTCACAATTTAGCTGCCCCTGATCCCTATTTTGTGCTGCCGGTATTGATGGGGTTAGCAATGTTCTTGCAGCAACGGCTCAATCCTACGCCTATAGATGCGCTGCAACAAAAGGTAATGATGGTTCTACCAATTGCTTTTTCAATATTTTTTGCATTTTTTCCTTCCGGACTTGTTTTGTACTGGGTGACAAATAATATTTTATCCATGACCCAACAATGGGTTATCACCCGGCAAATTACGAAAGCAACGGGTTGATTGTATCTGGAATTTCGAAGTCTATGAGCTCTATACGAAACCCAGAGATCGAAGGTAATGAAACAATCGTGGCTATTGCAACTGCTCCTGGCATGGGGGCAATTGGAATAATACGTATATCTGGTAATCGAGCATTCAATATCGTTGATCAGATTTGTTTTTCTTCTATTCCTGAGCCTAGAAAGGCTAGCCTCAGGACAATCCGAGGTATTAATGGCGAGATTTTAGATGAGGCTATCGTCTTGGTTTTTCCAGGGCCTGATTCATTCACTGGAGAGAATGTCATTGAATTGCAATGCCATGGTGGAATGGTCATTCTTGCAATGATTCTTGAGCGGGTTCTGGAATTGGGTGCGCGCTTGGCTCGTCCAGGAGAATTTAGTGAACGAGCTTTTTTTAACGGTCGCCTGGATTTGACACAGGCTGAAGCGATAGCTGATCTTATTGCGGCATCTAGCCGTCGTGCTGCGAAATCTGCGGCCAAGAGTATGCGCGGTGCTTTTTCGAAGCGCATAAACGCCTTGGTGGATCGAATTATGAGCCTTCGTGCACATATTGAAGCTGACCTCGATTTCTCTGATGAGCCTATCGACATGGACCATTGCTTTATAGGCGCATCTTTAGCAACCCTGGCTGATGATCTACATCATATTCTTAAAGAGGCTAAACAGGGTGAGCGTTTAAATCGTGGCTTTACGGCGATTATCGTTGGCAAGCCGAATGTGGGCAAATCCAGTTTGTTGAATACCTTGGCTGGCCATGATGTAGCCATCGTAACGTCTGTAGCTGGTACAACACGTGATCTCTTGCGCTCTGAAATAGAGTTAGATGGTTTTAATTTTGAATTAATGGATACGGCGGGCTTACGGGAAACGGATAACCCGGTTGAGAAAGAAGGTGTGATCAGAGCATTAAAAGCTGCTCGCCAGGCTGATTTGATTATTCATTTGTTGGATGATCAGATTACCGACGAGAAACCAAATGAGCTGGATTGTGATGATATTATTCCTGGTGTTACAGTGTTTAATAAGGTTGATTTGACGGGGAATCATATAGGCATGCGTCAATTCGGTGTGTTTGGGATTTCTGCATTGACTGGCGAAGGGGTCGCGGAACTGAAGTTACATATTGTTAATTTTTTCAGCTCTGAATTGGGCGAAGAAACTCCATTTCTTGCCAGAACCCGGCAGATATTTTCTCTTAAGGCGGCGCTTAACAATATAGAGCGGGCCACTGATCTTTATCGGGAAGAGTTAGGTTTTGAGTTGATTGCCGAAGAATTGCGTCTCACACAGGATCATCTGGGTGAAATTACGGGGCAAGTGACTAATGAGGATTTGCTTGGGGTTATTTTTTCTACCTTCTGTATAGGGAAGTGACTGCATCATGGCTCCATGGGGGTTGAAATGGGTACACGTTATGATGTGATTGTTGTCGGCGGGGGCCATGCGGGTGTTGAAGCTGCTTTAGCGGCCGCCAGGATGGGTAACAAGATCCTGTTACTAACCCATAATATCGAAACAATCGGGCAGATGAGTTGTAATCCCGCTATCGGTGGAGTAGGCAAGGGACATCTGGTAAAGGAAATAGATGCCTTGGGTGGGGGTATGGCCAGGGCTGCGGATAAGGCCGCAATACATTTAAAGGTTTTGAACTCAAGCAAGGGTCCGGCTGTCCGAGCTACTCGGGCACAGGCTGATCGGACTCTTTATAAAGCAGCAATCAGTCAGTTAGTGGGAGTCCAAGAGAATCTTAGTATATTTCAACAGGCGGTAGATAATCTTCTACTAGAGGGAGATCATGTCGTTGGCGTAATAACTCAAATGGGGATCAGATTTACAGCGCCTGCTGTAATTTTGACAGTGGGTACATTTCTATCCGGAAAAATCTATATAGGTCAAGCGCAACAGCCGGGTGGCCGTGCAGGTGATGCACCAGCCATACCCCTTGCTATGCAGTTAAGGGAATTATTTCCTCATGTGAGGCGGCTCAAAACCGGAACACCTCCACGTCTGGATGGGCGTAGCATCAATTTTACGGCCTTAGAGGTTCAGTATGGAGATAATCCACGTCCTATTTTCTCCTTTATTGGATCGACTACAGAGCATCCTAAGCAGATTCCTTGCCATATCACCAGAACCAATCCAAAGACTCATCGGATTATTGTAGAAGCGCTGGATCGATCACCAATTTATTCTAGTCAGATAGAGGGTATCGGCCCACGTTATTGTCCATCTATCGAAGATAAAGTAGTCAGGTTTTCAGATAAGGAAAGTCATCAGATTTTTGTGGAACCGGAGGGCTTGCAGACGAAGGAGGTTTATCCAAACGGAATTTCCACCAGTCTTCCTTATGATGTGCAGGTTGCTTTGGTCGGGTCGATCCAAGGTTTTGAGGATGCGCACATCACCCGCCCAGGATATGCAATTGAATATGATTTTTTTGATCCCCGCAAGCTTCGGGCGAGCCTGGAAACCAGGCAGATCAGGGGATTGTTTTTTGCCGGACAGATCAACGGAACAACTGGTTATGAAGAGGCGGCCGCCCAGGGCTTGCTGGCCGGTGTCAATGCTGCTCGGTATGCAACAGGAGAAACGCCGTGGGAGCCCGGGAGACACGAGGCTTATCTTGGCGTAATGATTGATGACCTGATCACCCGTGGTACTCGTGAACCCTATCGGATGTTTACCAGCCGGGCTGAATATCGATTGCAATTACGAGAAGATAATGCTGATTTGCGGTTGACCCCTATTGGCCGCAAATTGGGATTGATCGATGATAACCGATGGCGGATGTTCGAACACCGCCGCGATGCCATAGAAAAGGAAAAATCGCGGTGTGAAGCTTTCCTGGTTAAGCCGGATACTAACCTCGCTAGACGATGGCTGGATTCATTCGGTCAGTTTCCCACTGAATCAGTGTACATAACCGAATTACTGCGGCGGCCTGAAATTACCCTAAATCATCTGTGTAGGATTGGAATTTATCAGCCCGCAACTGAAGATGCATCGATTTGGGAGCAGGTGGAAATTGAGACCAAATACGCTGGTTATATTCACCGTCAGGAGATGGAAATCGGACGACGGAAACGGCAGGAATATCTGCCTATCTCAGATGACATCAATTTTGGTAATGTGCCGGGACTTTCCACCGAAGTAAGGCAGGTGCTGGAGAAATATAGACCCCAGTCGCTGGGCCAGGCTTCACGGATTGCCGGTGTGACGCCTGTAGCGATATCTTTGCTTCTAGTGTATCTGCGAAAATATGGCCGATTACCTCGTTCTACCTGATCCTTTGCGTCAAACCGGGTTGCTGGAAACCATTCTCCAGGATGGATTGACACAATTACATTTGCCGGTCGATATTTACCGGCTTGAGAAGCTTCTAGCATATGTTGATTTAATGCTACGCTGGAATCGGGTACACAATCTGACCGCTATTCGTGATCCACAATCGATGATTTCCCATCATCTACTCGACAGTTTGGGCGCAAACTCTTTCCTGGCCGGAGATTCGATCGTGGATGTAGGTAGTGGTGCGGGCTTGCCGGGAATACCGTTGGCCATTTTCAATCAACAACGCCATTTTGTTCTGGTTGATAGCAGTCTAAAACGGATCCGGTTCCTGCGTCAGGTTGTCCTCGACCTGCATCTGGAAAATGTACAGATTGTCCGGGTGCGGGTGGAAAGCTACCGCCCTTCCGAAGCGTTTGATACAGTTATCAGCCGGGCATTCGCATCCTTGCGGCAATTTGTCAATTGTAGTGCCGGTCTGGCCGCCAAAACAGGTCGATTACTAGCGATGAAAAGCCGATTATCAGATCATGAGATAATGCAATTGTCGGAGAGAGCCAAAGTGATTGCTATCCGTGAGTTAAGGATTCCAGGTGTCACTGCGAAGCGGTACATCGTGCACCTGGAGATTGTAGCGACACCTTCTTCACCGGTAGTCTCATGAATTCCGACAAGGCGCTATGGTATTAAATAAAATAATCGCTTTGGCGAATCAGAAGGGAGGTGTTGGCAAAACTACGACCAGCGTCAATCTGGCCGCCGCACTGGCCGCAACTAAGCGTCGGGTTTTGCTGGTGGACATGGACTCTCAGGGTAATGCCACCATGGGTAGTGGTCTGGACAAGCATGAGTTATAACCGGATCCGGTGTTTGAGGAGTTGAAAAAGAGCGGCGTATCGGGTT
>CAZUKD010000051.1:0-8496 GCA_964620825.1 uncultured Ectothiorhodospiraceae bacterium | reverse complement strand
GCTTTACCCGGAAATGCTAATATCAACCCATACGCTTCCGCGTAGGTCCAGTTTTTTATCGCCTACCTACCGAAGATGTATTCAGGAAATGGACACGAAGCGTACCGGATTATTTTCCGTTTGCCATTAGAGCGAGCCGCTACATTACCCATCAGAAAAAATTACACAACCCCCGACAGATTCTCCAGTCTTTAGTGGGAAGGGTTGAATTACTGAGCCCTCACCTTGATCCAGTGCTCCTTCAATTGTTACCCCATTTCCGGATGGCGGTGGATCTGCTGGATAGGTTTCTGCAATACTGGCCGCAACATCTGCGCGCGGCTTTCGAGTTCCGTGACCCACACAATTTCACCCCCGAAACTCTCGAAATCTTCCGGTAACATCGGGTCACCCTTTGTCTGTACGACTTTGCCGGAATGCAGTCTCCCATCAAAATTACCATAAATTTTGTTTATGTCCGGCTGCATGGCCCAAATATCCCCTATCAGGAAAGCTACTCTGATTCTACTTTGGGTAAATGGGCCAAGCGACTACGACGATGGCAAGATCATAGGGTACCGGGTCACTCCAGCATACAGATCGGTAGCCAACGGGCCACCGTGTGTGGCAACTTGCGGGTTGGTAAAAGCTATCATAGGTCAAACTATCTTTCTCCCGCAATTATATAGTGGCAATCCTGTGTTGGTCACCGCAGCCGGGGAATAGTCATAGATTTTATGCAGCGGTTTGCTGTCTCGACCCATCCTGATGGCCGCAACGGCAGCATCCGTGGGCATGATTCCGGCCACATTCGAATAGGTGGTTGGTCCTCAGTGGCTTTCGCCACTTACCGTGGTCACCACGGTGACTTGGTAGCGAGTATCTTCCTGACCCTGCTCGTTGTTCCGATGTTGCTCTATTTGCCGCCCCAGCGGAAATATCCGGAAACTCCTGCAACGCCAGGCTGATCGATCAACACCAGCATCTTTTTACGCGATTTTCGTTTACTCCAATACAGACGATACCACGGTTTCGATTGGCCTGTATTTTCAATGAGGAGTTCGCTTAAGTGACCATGCTAATTCATCATTCGGCGATTACCCGCGGCGCTCCAACTATCAGGGACGCCTAGATATGAAAATCCAGCCCAAGGAGCCGCTGGAACTCTACACGCGGACCCCCACAGCTCTTCGGTATCCACTTTTGCAAGGAAAATGCCACAGCAGGTCGGTATCAGCAAGCACATTCCACTCAACGATCCGCCACTTCACGTGGTGGGCCGACAACCCATCCCATGGGTTACATCCGATATCGGGTAGGGGAGCTCATTCCATGGATTCATTGCGAGCATTTTTCTGCTAATCTTCTAGAATTAAACTGCTTTTTTAGTCATCGCGAACTCAAGGGATGTGCTATGAGTGAAAACATCGAGTCGGTTCTTAACGAAAACCGACTGTTCTATCCTTCCGAAGACTTCGTGAGTAAAGCCAGGATAACCCTTGAAAAACTAAAGCAGCTGCACCAACAGGCCAAGACTGATTATGAAGGGTTCTGGGCGGAACGGGCGCGCGAGGAGATTATCTGGAAAAAGCCTTTCACTCGAATCCTTGATCGTAGTCATGCCCCCAATTTTAAATGGTTTAGCGATGGAATGCTCAATGTAAGTCATAATTGTCTGGATCGACATCTGGAAAGGCGAGGGGATAAACCCGCCCTTATTTTTGAAGGCGAGCCCGGTGACCGGAGAATCCTGACCTACCGTAAACTGCACGCCTTGGTTAGTCGCTTCGCCAATGCCCTGAAAGCCCAGGGTATCCACAAAGGTGATCGGGTGGTCATTTATATGCCGATGATTCCTGAAGCTGTTATTGCAATGCAGGCATGTGCCCGTATCGGCGCGATCCACTCTGTGGTTTTCGGTGGCTTTTCAGCTGAGGCGCTGAAAGATCGAGTCAACGACACTGCCGCTCGCCTCATCATCACCGCAGATGGGGGGCACCGTGGAGGAAGAATTATCGAGCTCAAATCTGCCGTGGATAAGGCCATTGAACTTGGTACACCTTCCATCGAAAAGGTTATTGTTTTCGAGCGTACACAACATGGTGTCAATCTGGTTCCCAATCGGGATATTCGCTGGACCGATGCTATTGCCGATCAATCCAATCATTGTGAGCCAGAATGGGTGGATGCTGAACACCCCCTCTTTCTTTTGTACACATCGGGGTCGACCGGGAAACCTAAGGGTATTCAGCATTCCTCTGGGGGTTACCTGCTGCACGCTATCCTGACCAACAAATGGGTTTTCGATCTTCGGGATGAGGATATTTTCTGGTGTACCGCTGATGTCGGCTGGGTTACCGGCCATACCTATGTGACTTATGGCCCACTGGCTATTGGTGCAACGCAGTTAATGTATGAGGGGGCACCCACCGTGCCGGACCCCGGTCGCTTCTGGAAATTGGTGGCGGATTACCGGGTCACCGTGTTTTATACGGCACCAACGGCCATCCGGGCGCTGATGAAAATGGGAAGTAAATACCCCCAATCTCACGACCTTTCCAGCTTACGCCTGTTGGGTACAGTTGGTGAGCCTATCAATCCGGAAGCCTGGATGTGGTATTACCGGGTTATTGGACAAGAGCGCTGTCCAATCGTCGATACCTGGTGGCAAACAGAAACTGGGGGGCACTTGATTGCCCCAATCCCCGGCGCAGTACCCGCGAAACCCGGCTCTTGTACATTACCCTTGCCCGGCATCATGGCCGACGTGGTTGATAAACAAGGCAATTCAATCACTGAACCTAACCGTGGCGGCTACTTAGTTATAAAAGAACCCTGGCCCGCCATGCTGCGCACGATTTGGGGCGATAACGAACGTTATCATCGGGCGTATTGGGGTATGTTTGATGGAAAATATTATCTGGCTGGAGACAGTGCCCGCCGAGATCAGGATGGCTATTTCTGGATCATGGGACGGACTGATGATGTATTGAATGTTTCCGGTCACCGCCTGGGTACCATGGAAATAGAATCCGCACTGGTGGCCCATGAACTGGTTGCCGAGGCTGCCGTTGTAGGTCGCCCGCACGAAATCAAGGGGGAAGCCGTCGTCGCCTATATCATCCTCAAAGGAGAGCGCCCGACGGGTGAAGATGCCGCAGAAATGGTACAGATATTACGTGAGTGGGTGGCCGAAGAAATAGGCTCTATCGCTAAACCAGATGAAATCCGCTTTACTGAGGGTTTGCCCAAGACCCGTTCGGGAAAAATCATGCGTCGGCTGTTACGCTCGATCGCCATGGGGAGGAAAATCACTTCCGATACCTCTACGCTGGAAAATGAGGCCATAATTTTGCAGTTACAGAATGAGGCCTGAATAAATTTTGTATAAGTCACAAATGAAGGTACAGTAACTCAGATCGACCGGATAGGACAGCATGTCGCCGATAGCCTAATACCCGCACAAAAAGGGGCGGCGATGCAATTTTCACCCAAAGTAAAATTGACGGGTACCATTCTTATGGGTTATCGGTTAGCCCACTTATCTTAGCTAAAAATATTTATGTCGGACTTTCAACCATGAAAATAACAGAAGACCACGGAGATGCCCGTTTCGTCATCAACGCCCAATCACCCGGCCAGGTAATCGTTAATCATGAAGTGCAGACTCACAGTTTCATTATTAGTCCGGGCATGTTGATCCGTGACTGGCTTCCACAACGTTTCGACGATTTGAAAGAAAAAGATTTTAAACCTATCCTTGCTTGTAAACCCGAAATCGTGCTACTCGGCACCGGACAAACCTTGCGCTTTCCGCACCCACGTTTGTTTGCGCTGCTAACTAATGCCGGGATAGGCTTTGAAGTTATGGACACCCCAGCTGCTTGCCGGACTTATACGATATTAATGGCAGAGCATCGACGCATAGTCGCCGCCCTGCTGCTAGAAGACTGATTAGAATCATTGGCCTGGTTTGCTGACTACGCCACTGCTAACCGGCTGAATGAGTCCTTATCAACATGCAGTTATATTATTTGTGGATTGGGCAAACAGGTATATCAGTCCTGAAACAAACCATCTCCAGAAAACCCCCTGGCTTCCAAAATTCGGCGGAGCTGTTTCAAGGCTTCCACTTGGATCTGCCGCGCCCTTTCCCGGGTAACACCCAAGACCCTGCCCGCCTCTTCCAGGGTAGTCTGTTCATATCCCAGCAGCCCAAATCGCCGCACGATCACTTCGCGTTGCTTGCTATCTAGTGCTTTCAGCCAAGAAGAAATATATTGAACAATATTCTCATCATGTAGTAAATCCTGTGGTTCGTGGACAGTCTCATCAGGAATCAAATCCACCAGCAATTGGCTACCCTCCCGACTGGCTAACAGGTCCATGGAAGTCACCCGTTCACTCAAGCGCAGCAACCGCTTGACATCATTCACGGGCTTTCCTATGGTCTCTGACACTTCGAAAAGCGAGGGATCACGATGGAGTTTTTGAGTTAACGCACGTACAGTTCGCAAATAGGTATTGAGTTCCTTCAGTATATGGATAGGTAGCCTTATGGTTCGAGACTGATTCATGATGGCTCGCTCAATAGTTTGGCGAATCCACCAGGTGGCATAGGTCGAAAACCGGAAACCCCGCTCAGGATCAAACTTTTCCACTGCACGAATCAGGCCCAGATTCCCTTCTTCTATCAAATCCAGGAATGCTAGTCCCCGATTCATATACCGCCGGGCAAGCTTGACCACTAATCGTAAATTACAGACGATCATCTTATTGTGCCCATCAGGATCACCCTGGCGGGCAAGTCGCCCGTAATGAACCTCTTCTTCCGGACTCAAGAGCTTGAAATATTCGATTTCTCGCAAATACATGCGGGTCGCATCTAGATCTGCGGAAGGAACATTCACCACCAGCCCGGGATCACCCTCTTCGGTCTTACTCAAGAAAGCATCCAGTTCAGCGAGGTCAGACGTTGGTCGAGAACTATTTTTACCTGACATGAACAAACCCCTCTCAATCGCTAGCGCGGTGGCAAATAACGCAAAGGATTCACCGGATTGCCATCAATTCTGATTTCAAAATGCAGCGCGGGATATATCACGCCGGTTCCACTGTGTCCCATGGTGGCAATCTCCTGCCCCTGTTTTACGTGATCTCCTTCATGTACCAATAATTTCTGGCAATGCGCATAGGCGGTGAGATAATGCGAATTTTGCTGAATAACTAGCAGGTTGCCATAACTGGGCAACCCATTACCACTATAAACAACCCGGCCACCGGCTGCCGCAACGACAGGTTGCTCCAGGTGGCCACGAATATTGATGCCCAAATTAGTTTGCGCATCGTATGTTTGTACTATTTTGCCCTGCGTAGGCCAGATCCAGTGCAGATGAGGTGGCGGTGGAGCGCGGGGCGCGGGGCGGGATATGCCTTTGGATCGATGGATAACCGCAGTGGGTCGCCAATTGGGGGGGGGATTCATGCGTAACAATTGGTCAGGATAAATTATATAAGGTGGAGAAAGGTGGTTCCAGCTGGCCAACTCGCCAACCTTGAGGTTATAACGCCAAGCAATGGCATACAGCGTGTCTCCGGGGCGAACCGGGTAATATCCGGAATGAAACCGGCCTCCCACAAATGCAGAGCACCCCGCTACGAGCAGCAGTATTATAAGGAATAAAGCTGTTCGCACCATCCGCATCAGCCACGAACATTCAGCCACAAAAGTAATCTGCCGACTACTGTAATACTGAGCCAGCCAAGCCATTCAATCCAGCGCCGCACCCAGGACTCGACTTTCGGGCCAAATTTTCTGATCAGGCCGGTCACGAGCACAAACCGGGCTCCACGACCAATAAAAGAAGTAAATAAAAATGGTGCCAAAAGCATGTTCATAGCCCCAGCCGTCAGAGTAAACACCTTGTAGGGTAAGGGAGAAAAACCCGCCACGAATACGATCCACACACCATATTGATCAAACCAGTATTCCACCTTCAATGCCTGGGACCAATATCCGGCATGATGTATAAGGGAGAAACCAGATCAAAAGCCAGCCAGCCGATCAGATATCCTAGTAGACCACCTAGGGTAGAAAAAACCGTAGCGAGCAATCCATAAAAGAGGGCGCGATGGGGTTTTGCGGCACACATCGGAATCAGCAAAACATTGGGTGGAATTGGGAAAAAAGAAGATTCGGCGAAACTCAGGGCTGCCAGATAGTGGGGCGCATGCCGATGCCCGGCCCGTTGCATGACTCGCATATGGATGGAAGCGAACATCCTCCTAGTTCTCCAGACCTGGTCGTAACGGCACGAAACGAGCTGGCTCAACAATATGCCGCACAAAACCCGCACCTTTTCGCCGGACAATAACCAGCTGCTGGTCATCTGGCTGGCCTAGCGGGCCGATTAGATAACCATTAGAACCCAATTGATCGAGCAGAGAAGCTGGAGGAGTGGTCGCGGCAGCTGTCATAAGGATGGCATCGAATGGCGCTTCCTCTGACCATCCCCAGCTACCATCAGTCAATCGAAAGCTGATGTTGGTAAAACCGATATCACACAATAATTTCCTGGCATGTTTCGCCAAAACCATTTGTCGTTCTACGGTATAAACTACAGATACGATCTGGGCAAGGATCGCTGCCTGATATCCCGAACCGGTTCCCACTTCGAGAATTCGCTCCGGACTACCTTCCCGCAGCAGCAGTTCACTCATGCGTGCTACGGTATAAGGGCGCGAGATGGTCTGTCCATAGCCAATCGGCAGTGCGGTATGCTCATAAGCTCGGCTTGCGAGCGCTTCTTCGACGAACAGATGCCGTGGTGTTAGGTGCATAACGGAAAGAACCCGCTCATCGGCAATGCCTGATTCTCGAAGCTGGGCAATCATCCGCTCACGTGTGCGTCGGGAGGTCATCCCGATCCCGTCGAGCCGATGGCTGGTCACCGGGAACATCCCTCCAGCCAATGGGACAAGGAATCCAGCGCCTGATGGCGAGTCAAATCGATCTGCAAAGGAGTCACCGATACGTAGCCGGCGCGCACGGCATGAAAATCGGTACCTGGACCGGCATCCTGTTCTGGGCCCGCAGGTCCCATCCAGTAAATCGTCCGCCCACGAGGATCCCGGGTGCAGACTACGCCCTCTGCCCGATGACGATAACCAAGGCGGGTTGCACAAAAACCTTCTATAGAATCCCAGGCTCGATCAGGCACGTTAATATTGAGGATCGTATCCCGGGGCAACGGTGCTATCTGCAAATGGTTGATCACTTGTAAAGCGGCATGAACAGCGGATTGTAAATAATCGGGCTGGCTGTCGTTAATGGAAACCGCCAGTGCCGGCAACCCCAGAAAACGCCCTTCCATGGCAGCCGCCACCGTGCCCGAATACAATACGTCATCGCCGAGGTTGGCACCATGATTGATGCCGGATATTACCATGTCCGGCTCCTGTTCCAATAAACCAGTCAGTGCCAGATGTACACAATCCGTCGGCGTGCCATCCACGCGATAGAAGCCGTTGGGTGAAATCTCCACATGGAGAGGGCGATCTAGGGTCAGGGAATTACTCGCACCGGAGCGATCCCGATCCGGTGCGACCACAACGACATCACCCTGGCTACGCAGGCCCTGAGCCAGCACCTCCAACCCCGGAGACAAATAGCCATCATCATTGCTCAGCAAAAATCTCATAAAAATATACTTCGTATGGGCCATCTTTGATGCAAAAAGGTAGAATATACCCTTGCATATCACGCCAAACTGTGGCTGAGGCAGCCGGTTTTGCGACCATCATCATTTCATGCGCTAATATACTGCAAAATACAGTCTTGCGCCGAACCGGATCGCGTAGTGTCAATCAGTTAAAAGTAAATCGATTGCCATGGATATGCGCCGATTATCCTTGGGGAGCTAACGGTATGGATGAAATGGATAAGGTTGACGAGAAGGACCGACGACTGTTTCGCGACAGCATTGGTGAGGTGCGTCGCATCAACCAGGATTATCATTCGGCTTACCGTCCTCGTTCGCCTCCCCAACCACTTTCATATCGACACACTCAACAGGATGGCTTACAAAATCTGGGACGGAATCTGGAGTGCTATGCGGATGTTTTGCCTGGTGAACCCCTGTTTTATGCTCGGCCCGGCCTGTCGCGCTCGGTTATTCGGCGCTTGCGCCGTGGTCGATACCGGATCAATGCTGAACTTGACCTGCACGGACTCAGCCTGGCTCAGGCTTACATGATCGTTACGGACTTTCTGCGCGAAGCTCACAAGAAGCACTGGCATTGTCTGCGCATTGTTCATGGAAAAGGTCTGCGTTCAGCGCATCATGGGCCGGTCATCAAGCCCAACCTGAATAGTTGGTTACAAAAATTTCATGATGTATTAGCCTTTTGTTCAGCCCCACAGAATGATGGGGGTACGGGAGCGGTATATGTTTTATTGAAAAATTGACCCCTATTCAGCTTATTCTTCCACTATGAGCAGTCATATCAGGCTCGTCC
>CAZUKD010000050.1:0-9311 GCA_964620825.1 uncultured Ectothiorhodospiraceae bacterium | reverse complement strand
TCATTGATGGCGTAGCCGGCAGTGGTGTGCTGACTTAATGAGCAGATTCTACTTAATTCGGAGTATCCCACACCCAAGGCATCAGCAATGTCTTTTACCGTGACACCATTAGCTCATTTAAGCACCTTCTCAATGGCTTGTATTTTAAATGATTGAGTAAATCTTGCTCTTATTGTTTTTTGCCCCTGACTGAAAATTAGAGTCGACAGCTAGCCTGACACAGGGGGTGGAAGTTCGAGATAAATCTCCAGCGAACCTGAAACCATCTTTTTA
This sequence comes from uncultured Ectothiorhodospiraceae bacterium, assembly GCA_964620825.1. Lineage (GTDB taxonomy): Bacteria > Pseudomonadota > Gammaproteobacteria > DSM-5130 > Acidihalobacteraceae > Acidihalobacter_A. Next base: position 9,038 of record CAZUKD010000050.1, on the reverse strand, counting down.
TACAGAATGGTTCTTGTGGCGTTACTCAAGTGCAGATCAAGCACCCATTCCGGCATGTTCCTATGATAGCGATAAGTCCTAAAAGGCTAACAGTTTATAGCGAGTATAGATAACTTCAGGTCATACCAGGTTTCCACAGATATCCTGAAAATTACCTGTAAGGATTGGCCTGCCTACAACGACTGAATAAGTAGGGCTTCAATTCCTGATGTCCTGAATTTACTTCTACTCTGAGGAGAATGATCATGATTGCCAAGAAAATCAAGCTCGCTACTGCTTCTGTCATCCTTTTGGCCAGCGCATCCACCTTGGTTGGCCTGCCGTCTATTGCAGTGGCTTCAGCACCAGGGAACCTATTCGTCACCGTCACCTCGCATCAGAATTACGTGAATACCTTAAGCAGCTTGCGTAAGGCGGTACAAAATAATGGGTTGATGGTTATGGGCAAGGTGAATCAGAAAGCCATTCTGTCGATGACCGGATTGAATATCGAAGGCGGGGAATCCTTCCTTGTCGGCAACCCACGCATTGGTAAAAAATTATTCAGTATGACGCCTGCCGTGGGCGCCGCCATCCCGGCTCGAATCTATGTCTGGGCCAAAGGAGGAGTAACCCATATCAGCTATTACCGGCCGTCGGTATTATTTGGCGCAATCTCTGAAAAACTGGGTATGGCTGGAAAAATGATGGATAAAAAATTTCGCATGATTGTCAAGCAATCTGCGCAATAAATACTCGTTTATTTATCAGGGTCAACAAGTTCCCTTGGCCCTGTTTCCTTTCTGCACAGGACGGTGCATCATGAATTATTCTAACATTCCCATCCCCAATAAAGCTGGACTTTCGTTCTCTATCGGACCTTTGCGCCTGATTAGAATCCCTGAACTAATCGCAACGGGTTTACTGCTTATTTCTGCATCAGTATCACCTTTAATGTTCACAGCGACTGCGGCCGGTTATGGAACCATGCATTTTTATGCAGCCTATGCGCTGCTACCCGCCAGCATTATGATCCTATTTTTGCTGATTTTGGCTAAGATTAATCATTGGGGGGGTTTGTATCGCGGTATTGCACTGGCGGCTTTAGCGGGTCCACTGGCCACGATAGGCCTTGAAATCGTCAGGATTATTGGATTCCGTATTTTTCATGCCATGCCTGGATCGATGCCTATGCTCATGGGCGTATTGATCACCAATCGCTTCATGCTGGGTCCTGATTTGTGGAGTAACCTGGTCGGCTGGGGTGATCATATCATTGGTAACGGGATAAGTTTCGCACTGGTTTATATCCTTATCTTTGGTCGCCCGCGCTGGTGGATGGGCGTGGTTTACGCCTGGATCATCGCGACCCTCTTCATGCTCGGTCCGGTAATGAATATGATGGGCGGAATCGGTTATTTCGGGCTCGCTATGGGGCCGAAGTTCCCTATTACGGTTTATCTCGCACATACTGTCTTCGGTCTGGTCCTGGGGCTTATCGTCTCTCGCTTTGGAAGTCTGGCTGAACCCATCTGGCGTCGCCATCTTAAAATCATTCGGCCATAAGCATCGGGATGAAATAATCTCTTGATCTGGTTATCCTATGCTAGGTTAAACTGAATAATTGGCAGTTTTGTGGGGCTTGTCCTGGATATTCAGTGGATTCGCCTAATGAGATCAAGGTAACCTAAAATGATAGTTTGGCTCATTTTATTTTACGCCACGCATCCTCAACGCGTGTTTTCGGAAGGAAAACGATGCTTACCCCTTTGATTGATCCAACCTCTTATACAGCCATCAGGAACCGAACCGTCTCGCTGATTGCGGATCTTGAACCTGAGGATCTGCAAATCCAGACTTTTCCGGAAGCCAGCCCCGGGAAATGGCATATGGCTCATACGACCTGGTTTTTCGAGCGCCTCATATTGATGTCATTCATGCCATCCTACCGGGTGCCGCATCCTGAATGGCACCTGATTTTCAATTCCTACTACCATTCACAAGGACAACTGCACCCGCGCAACCTGCGTGGCATACTCAATCGGCCGTTGCTCAAGGAAGTACTCGCCTGGCGTACCCAAGTCGATGCAGCCATGCTCGAATTCATTAGCCAGCAGCCAGATACCGAAGTAGTCAAGCTGATCGAACTCGGACTCCAGCATGAGCAACAACATCAAGAGCTCTTGCTGATGGATCTGCACCTCAATCTTTCTGCTCACCCTTTACTGCCCGCTGTTAAAAAACTACCGACCGGTGAAAGTGGCAAGACTGTTCCACTGACCTTTCTTACTATTGAAGCTTGGGAAACCTGGATCGGTGCACAAAATGATGGGTTTTCCTTCGATAACGAACATCCCCGCCACCGTGTTTATCTCCATCCTTTCCAAATTGCCAATCGCCTGATCACCCAGCAGGAGTTTGGTGTATTCATCAAGGAAGGTGGGTATAACGATCCGCTACTGTGGCTGGATGATGGTTGGTCCTGGCGAATGCGTGAATGCATTAACCGTCCGCTATACTGGCAGGATGATCTTCAGTCGACCTATGCATTAAGCGGAACTCACTCCCTGGATCCACATGCGCCGGTAGCGCATATCAGTTACTTCGAGGCGGATGCCTTTGCCCGCTGGGCGGGTGCCCGCCTGCCCACGGAAGCCGAATGGGAGCATATAGCTGCCCACCAATCCGGGATTTTCGATCCCAATGAATTCGTTGAATCAGGATTCCTAACCGCCAAACCGGCGATAAATCGCGAAGGGTTGCAACAGTTCTTCGGCGGCTTGTGGGAATGGACCTCCAGTCCTTATACCCCTTATCCGGGTTATCGCCCTCCCGCTGGGGCCGTTGCCGAATATAATGGTAAGTTCATGTGCAATCAAATGGTATTGCGCGGAGGCTCCTGCCTGACGCCAATAGCTCATTTCCGCATCAGTTATCGGAACTTTTTCTATCCTCATCAACGCTGGATGGCTGGTGGTATTCGTCTGGCTCAAGATGCATGAAAAAAATTCCGCTTGATATTCTCGATGGGCTGAAAAAATATCCACCCGAACTTCCTTGCCGCCTGCTTTACGATGAAGCCGGCGCTTTGCTTTTTAGCGCCATCTGCCTCCAACCTGATTATTATCTGCCACGCGCCGAAAAACGTCTGATGGATCAGCACCTCCCAGCTATCGCTGCGCGACTGGGACCGTATCGAACGGTTATCGAACCTGGGGTCGGCGATGGCACCAAAGCTGAACGCTTGTTGGCCAGCCTACAAGAACCAGCGGCCTTTATCGGTGTTGATGTCGCCGGTCCAACCATCAAACGGGCAGGCGTACAGTTAAGTAGACGCTTCCCTGAGCTCAACATACACATGCTTGAAGCTGATTTTGGGCAACTGACCTCTCTTCCGGAATTATCGTCCACCAGTCAGCCACTGCTATTTTTTCCGGGTTCAACTTTGGGTAATTTCCAGCCCAGGGAGGCGGGTAATTTACTCCGGCGATTTTCTCAGCTTGCAGGCTCTGGAGGCCAACTACTAATCGGAGTTGATCCCGGTCAGCATCATGCGCACCTGCTACGTGCCTATGATGATTCCGCCGGGGTAACTGCGGCCTTCAATCGTAATATACTCATCCACCTCAAACAGGCTTACGGAATCCGCATCGACCCCCGCCATTTCGAGCATCGGGCTGTCTGGCTGGAAGATCCACCTAGAATCGAAATGCATCTGGTCGCCCAAATCGGGATGCATATCGTTGTCGCCGATCAAACAATCGAGATCAAGGCAGGGGAACATCTTCATACAGAATCCTCGCACAAATATCCGGCTGATATTTTCGTTCAATTGATTAAGGAGGCGGGACTGCGGATCGAAAGCGATTGGCGAGACAGCGAGGGTGATTTTGTTTGGTACCTACTCGCGTGCGCATGAACTACCGGGCGGGGCGTCCTCTTTGTGGTCAGCACCTTGATAGGCCGGATCACCATGATTTCTTGACCTATGGATCGCTTACTGAAGCTTAATTGGCTCTGGACTCTCACCCATTTTTTCAATAAAATACCGGGAAAAGAGCAATGTCAGATAGTGGAGTCTCTGGTCAGTCGTGACCGTAGCGCAATCGGTACCAAATATACCCCAATACTTCATGCCAAATCAGTGCTGCCGCCATCTGGGCGCGAGTATCCGGGATCCAGGCCACAATACCCTGCCGGGCAGATGAAGGCAGCAAGTATCCTGCCGGTGCTGCTATCGGATCCAGACCAGCCTGTTGGAAAGCCCATTTGGCCCGCTTCATATGCCATGCCTGAGTCACCAAATACACTTTTTTAATGGCCAATGGTTTGAGAATGCGGGCAGTATTGCGAGCGTTTTCCCAGGTATTCTCACTGGCCTGCTCCAGCCAGCGCGCCTTGAGCCCATAATCTACTTCCAGTACATGCTGCATAATCCTACCTTCCGATACTTCCAGATCGCTTGTAGCACCTCCGCCGGAAAGCAAAATCGGAAGCTGTGTACGATGGGCAAGCCATGCGGCATAGTGTAAACGCTGCTCACCAAAGCAAGTCAAACTATAGCGGTTACCATATTCCGGCACCGGTTCGCGACCCGCTCCGAGGACTACGATGGCTTGGGCGGATGTGGGAGACCAGGATCGCGGATGACCTTGCCAGAGCATCGCTAGGGGGTAGACAATGGCCGGTGTACTGACTAAGTACATCAGCAGCAAGCCGCCTAAGACAAGCAAGAAACCAGTTCGTGGACTCTTCAGAATCAGCGCTGCTCCACCCAGGATCAGCAACCACGGGATCATGGGTAAAGAAAAGAAAGCTGCCAGTAATTTACCCATTCAACAGCTGAGCGATCACACAACACCTGCTGCTTGCTGATCGGCATGGTAAGAGGAGCGCACCATGGGACCGCTGGCAACATGGGTAAACCCCATGGACTCACCAATTTCCCGCAAGCGAGCGAATTCATCCGGATGTGCGAAGCGGGCGACGGGTAGATGATGGCGAGAGGGCTGCAAATACTGCCCCAAAGTCAGCATATCCACCTGATATTCACGCAGGTCACGCATGACTTCGATAATCTCGCCTTCTGTTTCTCCCAATCCCAGCATGAGTCCGGATTTGGTCGGAATATCAGGCTGGTGTGCCTTAAAAGATTTCAGTAAACTGAGTGACCACTGGTAATCAGCGCCCGGGCGGACTTGGCGGTAGAGCCTTGGTATAGTTTCAAGATTATGATTGAACACATCCGGTGGGGCTGTATTTAGAGATTCCAGGGCAACCTCCAGACGCCCACGAAAATCCGGTACCAGTACTTCGATCTTGAGATCAGGGTTGTGGCAACGCGCCTCACGAATGCAGGCCGCGAAATGCCCGGCACCACCATCACGCAGGTCATCTCGGTCAACTGAAGTGATGACCACATAACGTAACCCCATGATCTCGATTGCCTGCGCTAATTTAGTGGGCTCTCCGGCATCGAGCGGCTCTGGGCGGCCATGTGCTACATCACAAAAGGGACACCGCCGGGTACATATGTCGCCCAGAATCATGAAGGTAGCCGTACCCCGGTTGAAGCATTCACCCAGATTTGGGCAAGCAGCTTCCTCGCAAACTGTATGCAGTGACTGCTCCCGCAAGATACGCTTGAGCCGGTGTACGGCCGGCCCGGTGGGTGCACGTACGCGGATCCATTCCGGCTTCTGCTGTATCGCAACAGAGGTTTCAATCTTCACTGGGATACGCGCCACCTTCTCAGCGCCCCGTTGCTTGATACCGGGTGGTGTATCATTTTTATTCATGGCATAACTACCTGTTTCAGTGGTTCGGGGCAAGGGTACCCTAATTCATCGGCAAGATACCGGCTTAACATCAAGGCCGCTTCAAACCAGGAAAGCCGAATATCTAAATCAGCTAACTGGGTAATCTGCAATCCCTGATATCCACAGGGATTGATACGCCGGAAGGGTTCCAGATCCATATCTACATTGAGCGCCAGACCATGATAGCTACGTCCTTGGCGCACACGCAGGCCGAGAGCAGCGATTTTAGCCGGGCCGACGTAGACACCGGGCGCTTCTTGCCGCGACCGGGCATTGATCCCGTATTTTGCGAGTAGATCGATCACGGCCTGTTCCTGCGCCGAAACCAATGCGCGAATACCTATATCCTTGCGGCGCAAATCAATGAGCGTGTAAAGCACCACCTGTCCCGGCCCATGATAGGTCACCTGACCACCGCGATCGGTTGATATGACAGGAATTCCACCGGGGGCGAGAAGATGCTCGCGATGGCCTGCCTGCCCCACAGTAAATACCGGCGGATGCTCGACCAGCCAGAACTCATCTGGCGTATCCATATGACGGGTCGCGGTGAAGTCCCGCATGGCGCGCCATGCGGGCTCATAAGGTCGCTTCCCCATGAAATGCACCAGCAATTCTCTCGTCGCTCGGCCTACCTCAGCAGCTACCATTTCACGGTACCATGGCGACCTTGTCATGCGCACTCAGCGCACGATAGATATAATCGAATCGTTTACGGCTCACTGTGCGCAATTCATCCACACCTCCAGACCATAAATCCTCAGTGACGCCATCGGCTACTATTTGTGGAGCCATTGCTGTACGGTATCCCGTGCCTGTTGCCAGAGGTTCCCACGAGGATCGGAATCCAGCGCCACCAAGGGAGCTTTCGCCAGTACATGGTCGCTGAGGCGGACGGTCACATCACCCACTGGCTGCCCCTTGCTGATCGGTGCCCGCAGCACTTTCGGTATATTCATTGAGGCCTTCAACCGGTTATATTGGCTGACCGGAACAGTCACATAAAGTGGTTGAGCGAGACCCAATGGGATACGTTCCTTAGCACCACCCCAAACGTGAATCCGGGTTAACGTCTGCTCGGCGGCATACAGTTTATGGGTGGAAAAGAAGCGGAATCCATAATTCAGCAGGGTATCATCCACTCGCGCCAGATGAATGTAATTCGCCTTGCTGGAGGTGCCCGGCTTGTTGACCCCCATGACTACCGCGATCAACCGCGTATTCCCACGTTTTGCCGAACCCACCAGGCAATAGCCGGCTGCCTCGGTGTAGCCGGTCTTGAGGCCGTCCGCCGTAGGATCTAGCCATAATAACTTATTGTAGTTATATTGCTTGATATGGTTCCAGGTAAATGATTTCTCAGCGAAATAATGGTAATACTCGGGGAACTGCCGGATGATCACCCGCGCCAGCTTGGCCAAATCCAGCGCTGAAGTGTACAAATCCGGGCGCGGTAAACCGTTGACATCCGAATAATGCGTGTTATGTAAACCCAACTGCTTGACATAGGCATTCATTAGAGTTACGAAACCGGTGGTGGTGCCCGCAATCCCCTGGGCAAGCGCCACGGCCACATCATTGCCGGAAGGAATAAGTAAACCCTGCAACAGATCATTCACACTGACTCGTGAGCCCAATTTCAAAAACATCCGCGAGCCACCCTGCTGCCAGGCCTTTTCGCTTACGGGAAACCGGGTCTTCAGCGAGATGCGCCCGGCCTTCAGTTCATGGAATACGATATAAGCTACCATTAACTTAGTCGTACTAGCTGGTGCCCGATGCTGATCGGGGTTCTTCTCGGCCAGGATCTGCCCACTCTGATAATCCATCAGCACATAGGATTGTGCACCAATCACTGGCGTCGGTGGTAACGGTACCGGCAATGCCGCTGGCGCGGTGGCGGTTGCAGAAATCAGCAGCAAAGGATAAACGAGTACGATATGGGCAAAAATTTTCCTCATGATTCTATGACCCTGGATGAATTAGTGGCGAAAAAATAATCAACAATCAAATCTTTTTGGACAGACCGGAATTCTACAGGCAGACTGCCCTGGATTCGAGCGACTTTTGCGGTACTAACACTAAAAGCGGAATGGAAGCAGTTTTTGGAACTCATCGTATGCTGATCCGAAAGCCTTTGAGCCCGACTTTACGCATGCGCTCAGTCACGCTATCCACCGCCACTACAGTGGCCAGCGGCCCCAGGCGCACCGTATAGAATTTGAGTGCTCCGCGTGCTGGCCATCGATGCACCACCGCAGGACCCAGACCCATGTCGTTGATCGCTGTCTGCAAGTGCAACGCATTGGTTTCCTTGATAAAAGCACCAACCTGCAGATACAGGCGTGGTTTGGGAGCCCCTTGGATCATAGTTCGTGGCGGCAGCGGATCAATACGCGGATTCCCGGGATCGATGGCTTGTAATTCAACGATGGCGGTCCCCGGACCAATCATATCCAGTCGTCGTGCAGCAGCGTACGACAGATCGATAATGCGGTTAGCCACGAAAGGTCCGCGGTCATTAACCTTGACCATGACCCGATGGCCATTTTCTAGGTTAGTTACCCGCACCCAGCAAGGCAAGGGCAACACCTTGCTGGCCGCCGTCAAGCCATACATGTTGTAGGTCACCCCGGTTGAGGTTTGGCGTCCATTGAATCCCGGGCCATACCAGGAAGCGATACCGCGGGCAACGTAGCCAGCGCAGCGCGGTAAAACATGATACCAGCGCCCATTCACCTCATAAGGTCGATTATAGGCCGTTTGCCCCGGTTGATGGCGGGGCGAGAAAGTAGTGGGAGGCGACATCGAACAAGCGGAAAGTCCGATGAGCATACCCGCAGATAACAAGCATTGGGGTAACCTGATGCAAGACCTGGATAATGACTCAGCCGAACTGCTCAATCTATTAACACAACCATTTCGATACATAATCTCGTAAGTGCTACCACAAATTACTGTACAGATCGACCTGCATGGCCGCCAGCGGTTTAGTGATGATTTCCCGCTGTCCCAGTTTGATGATCAGTTTACCCATGATTTAACCTCGGATCACGGGAGAAAAGATAGTGGCCGGCACGTTTGTGCGCCGCTAGATTAAATAGCTATCGAGCCCCGTCTGATTCTTTGGACGTCTAACGAATAAGGTTAGATCGTGAGAGCGAAGCGAGCCACGATCTGAACCGCTTGTATACGCCCAACATGGGCATGAACTGGAGGTGAAAGTCCTCTGTAGGGAGA
>CAZUKD010000049.1:0-9497 GCA_964620825.1 uncultured Ectothiorhodospiraceae bacterium | reverse complement strand
GACTTGCATCCTGTTCCTTTTGCTCTGATCTGATGGTGGCTTGATACTTCCATCTAATTTTCCTGAAGAGCTAAAATTCAGAGCTTTCAGGTGCTCGAATTGTTCTCGGGTTTCGACCTTTTCAGCCAGCCAGCGGATGCGATTGGAACCCGGAAAGCACATTTTGGTAGACAGTGCATCGGGATCGATCCGGGGCACATCTACCTTGACGATATCGACCAGGGGCAGGAGAGGAATCCATTTGTCCTCGAAAGTATAATCATCGATAGCTAGCAGATATCCACGTTGCTTGAGTGATTTGATAGATTCGATCAGTTCCGAACCTACTTCAATGCCTTTAAGGATCTCCAGCACCACACGCGCCGGATCAATGGGTAATTCTGGTAGTTTAGAGATAAAATAATGGGTCAGATTAACGAAAGCCTTATGGGGACCAATGATCTTGTCGAAACCAATCTCAATGAAGGTATTGAGTAGCGTTGTTGCCGTGACTTCATCACCATCCAGGAAAATAGCATGGTTCAGACCAGGAGAGCGAAATAGTATTCATAGCCAAAAGTTCGCTAGTTGCGTCAAGGATAACTTGTCTGCCAATCAAATTTTGATGATACATGGGTTTTCCGTTTAGTTAGTCCAGATGGGTTATATCGGTTTCCTGTCGCCGGGGCGCATGGCGTATTTCGGTGCTGACATACATCAGGTTGGCGATTTGCTCGGAAATCAGGCCCATCAGGAAGATCAACACACTAGTTATGAATAGCAATGCGCTCATGTTGGTGAAGCGACCTAATTCGATATAAGTCCACAAGTAACGGGCTAGGCCAAGTACGGCAAAGAGGAAACTGGCTGGTGCGAACACCTTGAGCGGTGAATAGAGGGTACCAATTTTGAAAATGATCAACAGGAAACGTATGCCATCGCGAAAGGGCCGGATATGGCTTTTACCCTCGCGGGCTGGAGTGATAATCGGGGTATAGGTGACCGGGTAGCCGGCCCGAAAAAATGCCATGGTGATGGTGGTCGGGTAGGAGAAGCCGTTAGGCAGAAGATAAAGGAATTGACGAAACTTATCCGCCTTGACGGCGCGAAACCCTGAAGATAAATCCTTGATTCGATGTCCCGTTACCCAGCTGGATAGCCGGTTATAGAACGTATTGGCGAGCAGCCTGCCTATCGATGCTTGAGAAGCAGGGTCGCGGCTGCCTACAGCCATGTCGTAGCCGCTGGCTAACATTTCCAGCAGCCGGATAATATCCCGTGGCTGATGTTGGCCATCGGCGTCCATGAAAATCAGTACCTCACCCCGCGCCAGGCGAGCCCCACTTTTGATCGCCGCGCCATTGCCCATCGGATAAGGGTGGCGAATTATCCGCACACCCGCTGTTTCTGCGATCGCGGCGGTCGCGTCGGTGGAGCCATCGTCGATGACCAGGATCTCCGCCTGAGGGTGGCGTTGACGCAATTCAGCGAGCAAAGACGGCAGGCTCCGAGCTTCATTGCGTGTGGGAAGAATGATGCTGATCCGGTTTTCCAGGTCTGTCCGGGGCGAGTGGAGATACCCTGGCGGCTGAGGGGTGAGCGAGTCGGTCATGTATGATTCAATGTTCCGGGTTTGCATTTCCAGGAGGGTTTTTGCTCGCCAGCAATCAACGTCTCGCGGCTGGCCTGACCTACAAACAGGAGCAGTCCCTGGGTGAGATAAAGATAAACTCAGGAAACAACATACCCCAATTCAGCGATAATGACTGGCAGGGCACCATAACGCAACAGCCAGTGGCTAAACTGCGGGGGTAAATTTAGAATCAGGCGTGATCTGGATGTGGCCACCAGCAGAGTAATCGGAGTCACAAGTGTGCACAGGTCGGTCGGGTGGTGAGGACTTAGCATCTCCCAGGCCAGACAAAACCAATTGGAATAATAGATCTGAATATTGACACGCTTAGGTGCTGGTTGGCCCACAACATTACATGAGCCAGCCAGCAGGGGTCTCCGACCTTATCAAATCGAGTTTGAGTTCCAGAGTTCTCTGACCCAAGGGAATGATTGTAATGGAAAATGATAGCTGTCGAAAAAGGTAACCGGAGAGCGGGTGGATCCGTTACCGGGATCAACAGGCTACAGGAATCTGGCTACACCCTGTAGGCCGGGCCCCTTGGTGTCTAGATAACGGCATGCACTCCCACTGTGGAGTGCATAGAACATAGTGATGTCGGCAAGATACATGAAGATATCGACCGAATTTCATAACCCCAGCCGGTCCGATCAAAGAGAGTCCTTCAGCCTGAATTCGGTAGGTTTGCCCGGAATCGAGGATCAGTCGCCCGTAGCAGGGGCCGGTTGAAGTAGATGGAAGTCAGGCAGCCCAAAGCCTGGATCGTCGGGCTAAAGTGTTGTTCGAACCGTGCGATCAAGTTATTTCAGGCATTTCTTATATGTAGGATTTTTACTACCGAACAGAGATAATTGGCTTGGTGGTATACGAACACCTGGGTTTCGTGCTGTATTTTACGTTTCGATCAGGGTACGGCAGACTTGGGCTGAGGATAAGACTTGATGAAAGAATTTTGGTGGAAGAAGCGGTTAGAGGAGATGGACTGCGCGGAATGGGAGGCTTTGTGCGACGGGTGTGGTCTGTGTTGTTTGCACAAGCTAGAAGACGAGGATACCGGTGAATACCATTTCACCAACCTCGCCTGTCGCCTGCTGGACCCGGAGACCTGTCGGTGTAAGGACTACCAGCGGCGGTTTCAGCAGGTGCCGGATTGTCTTCCCCTACGCCCACTGGACGTAGGTCACTACGGCTGGTTGCCTTCGACCTGCGCCTATCGGCGACTGGCCGGAGGGTTGGATTTACCGGACTGGCATCCGCTCATTACCGGAGACCCCGAGAGCGTCCATCGGGCTGGGATTTCAGCTTGTGGGCGCTGCGTTAGCGAAATCGAAGCCACGGATCGGATCGAAGAACATTTTGTCGACTGGATCAAGTGATATTCAGTTCCCCACTTGAGTAAAGTTTTTTTGCAGGCTGAATTGGGTTGCTGCATAACCGTCTTGATGTCCCAGAGAATCCTGATAGATGCGCGGGAAGTCGTCTACTACAGACCGGCTGACATCGGTGCGCGAGAGCAGGCTTTCCGACCAGTGAGCCAGGTGCGGATATTCCTCGACAAGTAGTGGGTTCCCCCATTCCCGCAGCAGGGTATAGCGCATGAAGAGGGGTGCATAAGCGGCGTCGACGAGAGTGAATTCTTCACCGTTGAAATAGAGACCATGCGCATCCATTGCCTGTTCAAGGCGGGCGAGATTCCGTTTAGCGAGGATTTGTGTATCTTTCCAAGTAGATAAGGTTTTCGCGGTGAGCCAGTGATACTGGTCAGATAGGCATTGTTCGCCGAAATGAATCCAGGCCCGGCTTCTGGCCCGGTGAAGCGGATCTTTTGGCAGCAGCGTGCCAGGCGTGATCTCATCGATATATTCATTGATAATGGCGGACTCAAACAGCACTGTGTCGTGATCGACGCACAGCACCGGAACCTTGCCAAGCGGGGAGATTTCCGTAAACCAAGGAGGCCGGATCATTGAGCTCAATGTAGGTGATCTCGAAGGGTATGTTCTTGTGCAACAGGGTGATTACACTACGTTGCGCGAACGGGCAGAGTTTGAAGCTGATTAGTTCCAGATGAGGCATGAGGTATTTCCCTGATGGAGGTTATTTGGCATGAGTGAAGTTGGCAGGGAAGGCATGCGGCTGGATAAATGGCTATGGGTCGCGCGCTTTTTCAAGACCCGTAGCCAGGCTACGGAAGCGGTTCAAGAAGGGAAGGTACATCTGAATGGCGGGCGGGTGAAACCGTCGCACAAGGTGCGGATCGGTGACAAGATGCGTATCCAGCACGGTTTAGAAAGATATGAGGTTACAGTGTTGGGTTTGGCCAGTCAGCGGCGACCGGATTGCGGGGTACAAGCATTGTATGCCGAACCCGAAGTCAGCCGTCAGAAACGGGAAGTATTGCGTGAACAGCGCCGATTACAGCGGCAGGTTGAGCCTGTGCCCACTCATCATCCGAGCAAGCGGGAGCGGCGCCTGATTTACCGGCTTCGCCGCGGCGGGGATTGATCTTCCGGGTGGTCTCCAATATTTGAAAGTGCGAAGTACAGTGACACCAAAGCCAAGCGGGATCTTGCAAGCGAGCTCAATAAAAAATAAATGGTTGCCTCGAAACATGAAGATTTACCGGGTTTGAGCCCGTTGCCAATCTCGGTTAAATTGGGCGCGTAGCATACGGGTGGCTGTACTTTTGAGGATAATGCCGACCTCGCGGTTGTGATACATGCTGGTCCAGCGCATATCCAATGAACCCAGATAGGCCAGGGCCTGGCCGGCGATCAGATTGGCATGCAAGGGAGGGTGGGGGAGAAAACGAACCCGAACACCATGACGCATCAGCCCGATGAGGTTGGTACGATCGTATGCGCTGAGGGTGGATGGGACGATAACCCGTGCCAGCCGGCCCTTGCGTTCCAGGGCATTCAGAATATGGGGAACATAGCCGAATTTACAGGTTTCCAGAACGATCGGCCCGGGCTGGTCAATCACCTTCAGTAGCGCTGTTTCACCGCCCGGTGAAAGCACCAGGGTGTGCCTGGGCCACCGGCCGGCGTGATGGTGATTCCAGTCTGCCAGAAATACCTGTTCGAGTGCCTGGTTGATTTTGGGGTCACGACCGATCCAAAGGTAACTTCGATCAACATGATAGGCGCGCCAGGTAAAACCTTCGGTACTGACGAGGCCACCACCACGGCCCCTGTCATCGACAATGAAACTTGCGTGATCGATAGCGAAGCGGTGGTCGTAATGATGGGATGCCCAGCGGACTTCGGCGCCGGCACCGACCAGTCGGGTGAATTCTTGTTGGATCCAGGTAAAACTTTTATGATGGATGCGGGGTGCGAGCACGATGTGCACGGTCACGCCACGGCGAATAATCTGGCGGATGGCGCCGAGGACAGTGGGGTCACTGATTTGATAGGCTTCGATACCAACCTGTCGAGAGGCCTCATGGAGCAACCGCACGATGGGCCGGGAGCCCGCATGAGGTTCAATATAGAGCACAGGGGTAGAGTTCCTCTGATTATTTCTTAATAGATCGGTTTTAGGGCTTCAGGTTCCCGTGAGGTTTGCTTTGCTGGATAAAGCTGATTTTCCGGCAAAGTCGTATGCAAACTGGGTAGCAACACGGCCGCTGCGTGATCCGCGTTCCAGCGCGAAGCGCAGTGCCTCAGGTTGAACCTGATTGATCTCGAATGAGCAACTTATACGGGTGAGAGTGGCATAAACAATAGCTAGATAGTTATCCTGGGAAAAAGGATGGAAGGCAAGCCATAAGCCAAATCGTTCAGACAGGGAAATCTTTTCCTCAACGGCCTCACCGTGGTGGATTTCACCGTTGACCGTACGCATATCTTGGTTGTCGCATTGGTATTCGGGTAGCAGGTGGCGGCGATTGGAGGTGGCATAGATGAGGACGTTGTCCGGCACGGCGGTGATGGAGCCGCTGAGTGCGGCCTTAAGAGCCTTGTAGTTGGGGTCGTCGGCCTCGAAGGAGAGGTCGTCGGAGAAGATGACGAAGCGCTCGGGGCGTTCGTACAACGGCTCGACGATCTCCGGCAAGTCGGTGAGGTTGTGGCGCTCGGCCTCGATCAGGCGCAGGCCTTGCCCACCAAATTGTTGCAGCATGGCGCGGATGAGAGAGGATTTTCCGGTACCACGCGAGCCCCAGAGCAGGACGTTGTTGGCCGGCAGGCCGCGCACGAATTGTTCGGTGTTGCGCGCGAGCAGAGCTTTCTGGTGCTCGACGTTGAGCAGGGCCTTGGGCTCAATGAGCTGCGGGTGGCGCACAGCCTGCAAGTAGCCGGAATGACGCCAGCGAAAAGCAAGTGCATTCCAGTCGGTTAGCTGGCGCGCTGGTGGCAACAGTGGCTCGATGCGACCGAGCAGGGCGCCGAGGCGGGTAAATATTAGGTCGATATCAGTCATATCCATGGATTTGTCATGCAGACAGACGGCGGTATTTAAGGCGGTGTGGTTGATCGGCGGAGGTACCGAGACGTTGATGGCGGTCAGCTTCATACTCACTATAGTTACCCTCGAACCAGACGACATTACCATCATCCTCGAAAGCAAGGAGGTGGGTAATTATACGATCGAGGAACCAGCGGTCATGCGAGATGATAATAGCGCTGCCGGGGAAATCAAGCAGCGCCTCTTCGAGCGCGCGCAGGGTCTCCACGTCAAGGTCATTGGTCGGCTCGTCGAGTAACAACAGGTTACCACCACTCTTTAGCAGTTTGGCCAGATGCACGCGGTTGCGCCCGCCGCCGGAGAGGTCTTTGACGTACTTTTGCTGGTCAGTACCCCTGAAATTGAAGCGGCTAACGTAGGCGCGAGAGTTTACTTCGTAGTTGCCGACGATGATGATGTCCTGTCCATTAGAGATTTCCTCCCAGACCGTCTTGTCGCCATTGAGAGCATCGCGGCCCTGGTCAACGTAGGCGATCTGGACAGTTTCGCCAGTCTCGATGAACCCTTCGTCGGGCTGTTCCTGCCCGACGATGAGGCGAAACAACGTGGTCTTACCAACCCCGTTGGGACCGATCACGCCAACGATAGCCCCGCGCGGTATGCTGAAGCCAAGGCCCTGATAGAGTATGCGATCACCATAGGACTTGCTCAAGTTCTCCACCTCGATGACCTTGTCGCCCAGGCGCGGGCCGGGTGGGATGTGAATTTCCTTAGTCTCGGAGTGTTTCTGGTAGTCACTGGAACTGATCTCTTCAAAACGCTTGAGGCGAGCCTTGGATTTGGCCTGCCGGCCTTTGGGATTAGCGTGTACCCATTCGAGCTCGGCTTCCATGGCCTTGATGCGCGCGGACTCGGTTTTTTCCTCCTGGGCCAGGCGACGTTCCTTTTGTTCCAGCCAGGAGGAATAGTTGCCCTCCCAGGGGATGCCGTGGCCACGGTCGAGCTCGAGAATCCAGCTGGCTACATTATCGAGGAAGTAGCGGTCGTGGGTGACCGCAACCACGGTACCGGGGAATCCCTTGAGATAGTGCTCCAGCCAGGCTACCGATTCGGCATCCAGGTGGTTGGTGGGTTCGTCGAGGATCAGCATGTCGGGCGACGAGAGTAGCAGGCGACACAGCGCCACACGGCGGCACTCGCCGCCGGAGAGCCTGGTGATGCTGGTATCCCAGGGTGGCAGACGCAGCGCTTCGGCGGCTACTTCCAGCTTGTGGTTGAGGTTGTGGGCATCGGCCACCTGGATAATATTTTCCAGCCGCGCCTGTTCGGCGGCGAGCGCATTGAAGTCAGCTTCAGGTTCGGCGTAGGCCACGTATACGGCTTCCAATTCCACCTGTGCCTTCTTGATTTTGCGCAGTCCTTCCTCAATGTTGCCGCGCACGTCCTTATCTGGATTCAAGGTCGGCTCTTGTGGTAGGTAACCGATGTTGATGCCCGGTTGCGGGCGAGCCTCGCCAATGATATCGGTATCTATACCAGCCATGATGCGCAACAGCGTGGATTTACCAGCACCGTTATAGCCGAGTACGCCGATCTTGGCGCCAGGGAAGAAGTTGAGGGAGATGTCGTGCAGGATTTGCTTCCTGGGTGGCACGATTTTGCCAACCCCATTCATGGTGTAGATGTATTGAGCCATGGTATTCCAATTTTTGATGGGTGAGGGATGTCTGGATATTATCAGGTTTTACGCCGTTTCCTGTCAGCTTACGTTAAGCGTCCAACCGACAGGATGTCCATCCGGGCTCCTGTGCAGATGGGCGCAGGGGATGAGCAATAGCCCTCCAATTTACAGGTGAGCCGTGATCGGAGCATGACTGAACAGGCCCACCAGCAATTAAGCCAAGGGTTCACCGATACGATCTAGTTTACGTTCCCGCTCTTCGCTGGCAAACAGACTGTTCATGGGCATGGTGTTCACGCAACTTACTGAATAGATAATTTTTTAACAGAAATTAAAAGCCTTGGAGGTTTCTAGAGATTTCCCCCCGGCATACCAAGTGCCTTGGCTTCTCAGCTTCCATCAACTGAGAAGAGCGAACAGATGGAAACCGATAGCACCCGCAGAGGTCACTCTGTGGGTGCTTAAGCAGAAGTCAGCAGACGGCATAGTAGCCAAATGCTTACCGTAATGGTTGGGACACGGTGAAGGCCTGAACCTGAAGATCAGTTCGGCCAGTTTGCTTTAAACATCTTTGGGAAACGCCCTGTGCGGAGCCGCATGCAGGGTGTTGCGGGGATTGGGGGTTAGAGTCATCTGGTTAGACGGTTGGGTAATTTTGGTAGGCCAGAAAAGCAAAAGGCCCGGCATTCATGCTGGGCCTTGAAGGGCATCATACTGGGTTGCAATCTCCAATGTACGGTGGCCGCCGAGGTGGCCTTAATGTACTCCCCATAGATAAATCCAAGGGATTTACGCTATTTATTTGTTAAAGTTGCCAAGATATCAGCCAGCGTGCAAACTCCAGAAAGTCCCAAAAAAAGGAGGCGGACTAGCCGCCTCAAGAGAGTGTGTAAAAGACTCAGAAATGGATCTTCACGCCAGCCTGCATGATATTCTGCTTTGTGGTGCTGTTGGGTTCGTATAAACCAGTCGCGAATGTTTGCGATATTCCATACTGGAATTTGGTGTGAGTGTAGCTTGCAAAGACGGTGATGTGACTCCATGGGGTATAGTCCATCTGCGCTCCATAGCGAGTCCATGGTTTGCTGCCCAGGTTTGCCGTATCCGGTAAAATTGCGGATGTCATTTTGGCGTTATGTGTGGTGCCGCGCTGATAATTCACCTGGATCACAATTGGCAACGAGAGGTCAGGTTGACCGGCCAACGTGACACCAAATCCGCTCACGGTATTGAAATATTTCTCGTCATAGCCATGGGGGGAACCGGAGTTATTGCGATCCCAGTAATGAAATCCGTAAAAAACATCAGGTACGATGGCGATATGTGGATCAGGGGAGAAGCCTACCTTCGAATAAAGCATACCATCGAATATTTTTGCTTTCGTTGGCATGGTTAACGGGGTGAAGGTTGGCGGATTGTTAAGATACCCATTGTATGAGGTATTGCCCTTGCTGTAATTCATATCCCACGACAGACCTACATGACCTCCCATGTTGTCCATCCCCACCCCGTAACTCGTGATATTACCAGTCTGAGTGTCCGCTGGATCAGGAGTGCCACTCCCCGGTGCGGGATGCTCTGCGTAGTTCTGGTGCAGTTGCCCGACGGAAAAGGTCAATCCACTCATGGCTCGCTGGATTGGCGTTGGGATAGCCCCAAAAAAGTCTCCCACCCCATAGGCGAATGATGGGGCAGCCAATCCCATGCCCGTTACAGCGGTGACGGCAATAAGGGTTTTTTTGTTAGTGCAGCATGTCTTCTGTAAAAGTGGAAATCATCTCTGACAGAGATGGA
>CAZUKD010000048.1:0-10611 GCA_964620825.1 uncultured Ectothiorhodospiraceae bacterium | reverse complement strand
CAGCTGAAATCGCTTTATATCACGCACTGGGAGCGTTACCTGTACCGGAAGCTGCCTGCGAATTTTTCTGAGGAGGTAGATAGTTTAACCGTACTATCTAATTTACTACCACCTGTAGCAACCCGGTTTTTCTGAGTAGCACAACTTGATGCAAAACAGGATAAAATAATTTTTTTCATTTTATTACTCTACATCCTGTGGGTGTGAAAATGCTAGACGTGGACATCGAAAGCCTAACAGTGCTTACGGCGAGGTTGTTTATTTCGGAATGTCAAAATTCGATTCCCTTACTCTGAAGGGCAGGCAGGAGGCACCCACCGATCGCACTACTAGACAGCTTTGATACTCAAGCGAATACGGCCTTGCTTATCGACTTCAAGCACCTTCACGCGGACAGATTGCCCTTCTTTTAGATTATCTGAGACACTTTCCACCCGTTCATTAGAGATTTGCGAAATGTGCACCAATCCATCCCGCCCCGGCAAAATAGTTACGAAAGCCCCAAAATCCATGATCTTGGCGACCCGCCCTTCGTAAACACGCCCCACTTCGACGTCAGCAGTGATCGCCTCGATCTGACGCCGGGCCTCTTCTCCGGCCGCCTTATCGACCGAGGCGATCCTGATTGCACCATCATCATTGATGTCGATGGTTGCCCCCGTAGCTTCTGTCAGAGCGCGAATCGTTGCCCCACCTTTACCAATCACATCCCTGATTTTATCTGGGTTAATACGTATAGTAATATATCTTGGTGCATAAACAGACATTTCTATTCTTGGCGTGGAAATGACCTCAGCCATTTTCTCCAGAATATGAGTGCGGCCTTCACGCGCTTGATCCAAAGCCTGGCGCATAATCTCTGTGGTTATCCCATCGATCTTGATATCCATTTGCAGTGCGGTTATACCATCCCTTGTTCCGGCTACCTTAAAATCCATATCGCCCAAGTGATCCTCATCACCCAGGATATCGGTCAAGATAGCATAACGATCGCCCTCCTTGATTAGACCCATCGCTATCCCAGCCACCGGTTTTTTCAATGGTACACCGGCATCCATGAGCGCCAGGCTGGTTCCACAAACTGATGCCATGGAACTGGAACCATTCGATTCGGTAATTTCAGAAACTACCCGAATGACATAGGGGAACGCATCCTCATCAGGCATGATTGCTTGGATACCGCGTTTAGCCAAGCACCCATGACCAATTTCACGGCGTTTAGGAGATCCCACCATTCCCGTTTCTCCGACACTATAAGGAGGGAAATTGTAATGCAGCATAAAGCGCTCGCGCCGCGATCCTTCAATCGCATCAATAATCTGGGAGTCACGTTCAGTGCCTAAAGTTACCGTAACCAGAGCTTGGGTTTCACCCCGCGTAAAGAGTGCCGAGCCATGTGTGCGTGGCAACATCCCAACGCGGGTACTGATGGATCTGACAGTTCGGGTATTCCGACCATCTATACGGGGTTCACCTGACAGAATGCGTCCGCGAACAATATCCTTTTCTATTATTTCAAAGGCTTGCACCACCTGCTCGGAAACAAGTGAACTTTCCTCATTAGTTACCAACTCATTCATAAGTTGGTAACGTATTTCAGTCACTCTATCTTGACGAGCTAATTTCTCCTGAATCTGATAGGCGTGAATCAAATTAGTTTCAACACGCACTTTGATGCTCTCCAACAAACCGGCATCCAGCTCTTCAGCCTGCCAATCCCAGGCCGATTTAGCAGCTTCTACCGCCAGATCCCTGATCGCCTGAATTGCCGTTTGCATCTGTTCATGTCCAAAGGTGACGGCATCGAGCATGATCTGTTCAGAAAGCTCATGGGCTTCAGATTCGACCATTAATACCGCCTTATCCGTACCCGCCACGATCAGATTGAGCTTTGATTCCTTCAGTTGAGATAAAGTCGGGTTGAGAACAAAGGTATCGTCGATATAACCCACCCGGGCACAACCTATAGGCCCCTGGAAAGGCAGCCCGGAAAGGGCCAAGGCAGCAGAAGCCCCCAGCATGGCGGGAACGTCTGGATCAATTTCAGGGTTGACTGATATGACTGTGGCAATCACCTGGACTTCATTGACAAACCCTTTAGGAAACAGAGGTCTCAATGGGCGATCAATTAACCGTGAAGTCAAGGTTTCCTTTTCGGAAGGGCGCCCTTCCCGCTTAAAAAATCCCCCCGGGATCTTTCCTGCAGCATAAGTGCGTTCCTGGTAATTCACAGTCAATGGAAAGAAATCGCGGCCCGATACGGCTTGTTTCCGGGCTACGGCAGTCACCAGAACAATCGTTTCATCCATCTTGATCAAAACCGCGCCATCAGCTTGGCGCGCCATTTCACCTGTTTCTAGCGACACCTGATAATTCCCATACTGAAAACTTTTTTTAGTTGCTGCCACAATTTTATCCTTTTTAGTTTACTGCCTATTGTACATAAGGGCAGTTAGAGCCTAAATTATCATCTAGAAAATATACATAGGCTCTGGAAACCTACGAGAGGTATAAACTATCCTTTATCTTTACCGCACTTGGAGAAAGATCACCCCTTAGCGACGAAGCCCCAAATCACCGATTAAAGCCTTATAACGACCCTGATCCTCGCGGCGGAGATAATCCAGCAATTTTCTGCGCTGATTAACCAGCTTCAGCAAGCCACGACGGGAATGATGATCATGCTTGTGGATCTTAAAATGCTCTGTCAGGTAATTGATCCGCGCAGATAACAAGGCCACCTGGACTTCGGAGGAACCGGTGTCAGCTGTGCCACGCTGAAATTTACTGATAACATGGGATTTGTCTTCGGCTGTTAAAGACATTCATTACTCCTGAATAAAATCAAAGTTTCGGCATTTAGAACTGAATAAGTGTAACACACCATCCTACTCCAATATTTATTAACGCTTCCATTATGGATCAGGGTTGCTTCAGGATCTTCAGCAAATCCTCAAGATCTGATCTTAATTGAGTAAATATTTCACGAGCCTGCCCGCAATCACTACTCTCTTTTCGATCTTGTAATTTTTGCCTTGCTCCACCTATCGTATAACCTTGCTCATACAACAAGCTCATAATTTGCCTGATCAGCAGTACGTCCTGACGCTGGTAATATCGCCGGTTACCTCGCCGCTTGCTGGGCTTCAGCTCTGAAAATTCCTGCTCCCAATAACGCAAGACATGGGGCTTTACCCCGCATAGCTCACTGACTTCGCCAATAGTAAAATAACGTTTTCCCGGAATAGCGGGTAATTCGTTATTATTACTCGCTTCGAGCATGCGTTTCCACCCTTGCTTTCAACTTCTGGCCTGAACGAAAGGTAACGACTCTGCGTGCTGAAATTGGCATTTCCTCACCCGTCTTCGGGTTTCTACCCGGGCGCTGGTTTTTATCCTTGAGCACAAAATTCCCAAATCCAGATAGCTTCACTTCTTCCCCCTGCTCCAGCACCTCAATCATGCCCTCAAAGAACAGCTCAATAAAGTCATGGGCTTCACGCTTGTTCAAGCCAACTTCTTCATGTAGTCGATCTGCCATCTTAGCTTTTGTCAACGCCATTATCTGCACCCCTAATTTTTGAGCTAAACTGTTTTTCGAATTCATTAGTAATTTTATTTATTATAACGTCCACTGCCTTATCTGTAAGGCTTTTCTTCCTTCCCTGAAAAAGCAGACCAAAAGCAAGGCTTTTGCACCCAACTGGCACACCTTTTCCAGTATAGACATCGAACAAGTGAATGCTCAACAACTCCTCAATTTCCAGTGATCGAACGGCTTGCAGCATGTCCCCAACGGGTATGTCTTGCCGGGTGATAACTGCAAGATCGCGCCTCATCATCGGATGACGTAACAGAGCAGCGTAGCGCGGAACGCGTGCGCCCAACAGAGGCTTCAAATCTAGCTCGAAGAAACCAAAATCACCAACCAGGCCCATCTTCTCGATCCATTCGGGATGCAACATTCCGACCCAACCACAGGGAGTCCCTTCAATCCCTATTCGCGCACTTTGACCCCCATGTAACGCCGGATGCGGCTCAGCATGGAAGCTGATATTCAATCGCCTCGCGGACAGTAATTCCTCTATATTTCCCTTGAGATCATAAAAATCAACTGATCTGGAGTCCATTCCCCATTGTTCAGGGAATACATTTCCATAAGCTGCGCCGGCTAAAGTCGGTATCTGTTGAATCCCTCTATTTTGATCCCGATAAAAGCGCAAACCTATTTCAAAGTATCTGCCTCGCTGCTGCTGCCTTTTTTGATTATGCTCAATGACCGTAGCCAAGCCAGGCCACAATGAAGGCCTCATGACCGACATTGCCCTGGAGATGGGATTTACGAGTGAAATTAGATCCTTCCCAGATAGGAATAATTCTGCTCTTGCCGAGTCGATGAAACTATAAGTAATAACCTCCTGATAGCCCAAATCGCACAACTGCCGGCGCACAGTTGTCGATGCCTGGCTGAAATCAGGCTTAACCCGGATCAATGATTCAACCTTCGAGTTCTTTTCAGGTACCTTGTCGTAACCGGCCATACGAATCAATTCTTCGATCAGGTCCGCCTCCAGCGCCAAGTCAAAACGCCATGCCGGAGGCCTAACCTGCCATCCCTCATCAACCGTCTCCAGCTGACAGCCCAGGCTATTTAGAATGGAATCGACACTCGACAAGTCAAAGGGATAACCCGCCACCTGAACGATTCGATCACGGCGTAAAAGTATTTCCCCGCGCGCCGAAACATGGCTCTGCGCAAACACCTCAGAGACAGGCCCCGCTTGGCCACCGGCTATCTGGAGCAGCAATTGGGTAGCTCGATCAAGCGCCATGCGTTGAAGTGTGGGATCTATGCCGCGCTCAAAACGATGTGATGAATCAGTATGCAGCCCCAATTGTCGGGCTCGGCCACCAATAGCCTGTGGATCAAAAAAGGCACTTTCAAGGAAGATATTAACGGTATTTTCTGATACGGCACTCGCGATCCCGCCCATTATGCCGGCAAGCGCCAACGGTGAAACACCGTCTGTGATCAGCAGTGTTCCTGGTGAAATAGTGACTGTTTGCCCATCTAGAAGTGCCAATGATTCACCTTCGATCGCGGGGCGCACGATAATACCCTGGTTTAATCGATCTAAATCAAAAGCATGCATCGGCTGTCCCAGTTCCAACATGACATAATTAGTGATATCTACGGGAACATTGATACTGCGCAGACCTGAGCGCCGTAGCCGTTCAGTCATCCATAAGGGGGGGGTTGCGCTGGAATTGATGCCTTGAATAATCCTTCCCGCATACCGGGGGCAGGCATCAAAATCTTCTACTGCAATCGTTAAAGCGCTATCAATTTCGGGCAATGGAGGTATGAACCCCGGCTTCTTTAATTTCAGCCCGGCCAAAGCAGCGACTTCCCGTGCAACTCCACGAATACTCAAGCAATCCGAGCGATTCGGGGTGAGATCGATTTCCAGGATATCATCGTTCAAATCGAGGTAATCCCGAAATTCAGCACCAATAGGTGCATCAGGTGGTAATTCCATTAGTCCTGGACTACTCTCTGCCAAACCTAGCTCAGTAGCAGAGCAGAGCATACCGGCGGAATCCATACCTCGTAAACGCGCTGCCTTGATTTTTATTCCTTCCAGCAAACGGGCACCCACCTGGGCGAAAGGGACTTTCATGTCCCTGCGAACATTAGCTGCACCGCAAACAACCTGCAGGGTACTGCGACCATCATCGACTTGACAAAGGCGCAGTTTATCTGCATTGGGATGCCGCTTCACACTCAGGACATGACCCACGACTACGCCAGAGAATTCTGGGGCTGCGCGCTCGAGTTTATCCAGTTCAAGGCCAGCCATCGTCAAGCGGTTACCCAATTCCTGGGCTTCCCACGGCAACAGGGGTACCCATTCTTTTATCCAGGATAAACTGATGCGCATCTTACAAGCCTATGTCAAACTATAGGAAATTAGGTGAACTGCCCCAAAAAGCGGGAATCATTTTCAAAAAAGAGCCGCAGATCCGGTACTCTATATTTCAGCATTGCCAACCGTTCCACCCCCATGCCAAAAGCAAATCCAGAAAAAATATTAGTATCTATCCCGCATTGATCGAATACCCCGGGATGAACCATGCCACAACCCATGACTTCCAACCACCCCGTCTG
This sequence comes from uncultured Ectothiorhodospiraceae bacterium, assembly GCA_964620825.1. Classification (GTDB taxonomy): domain Bacteria; phylum Pseudomonadota; class Gammaproteobacteria; order DSM-5130; family Acidihalobacteraceae; genus Acidihalobacter_A. Next base: position 4,442 of record CAZUKD010000048.1, on the reverse strand, counting down.
GCTACAGACCAGGCAACCCTGTCCACGACAATGCACACATTCGATATCGACCTCAGCGGAGGGTTCAGTGAAAGGAAAGTAAGAGGGCCTAAAGCGGGTTTTCAAGTCTTCACATTCGAAAAAGGCCCTCAAAAAACTTCCCAGCGTACCTTTTAGATCTGCGAAACTCAGTTTTTCATCGACGCCCAACCCCTCGACCTGATGAAACATAGGGCTATGGGTTAAGTCAGAATCACATCGATAGACCCGTCCGGGAGCAATAACTCTCAAGGGTGGTGGCGTGGTTTCCATGACCCGCACTTGTACCGGGGAAGTGTGCGTTCGCAGGACCTCACCCGAGGTCAGATAAAAAGTATCGTGCATGGCGCGCGCAGGATGATGTACCGGAATATTCAATGCCCCAAAGTTATGAAAATCATCCTCTATCTCCGGCCCTTCGGCGACATCATACCCAATCTGGGCAAACAATCTCACAATCTGGTCGATCGTTTGCGTCAATGGATGAACGCCTCCAATCCCCAGAATTCTGCCAGGAAGTGTCACATCGATGCTTTCACTTCGCAGGCGCGTCTCCAGGAGATATTGTTGAAGTATTCGCTGACGTTCGGCAATGGCTAGTACCATTGTTTCCTTGACCGAATTAATACGCTGGCCAACGATAGGCCGATCCTGAATCGGGACTTGACTCAATCCTTTTAGTAAGGCAGTTAAAATGCCCTTCTTACCCAGATAATGAATCCGCAACCGCTCCAGCTCGGAAAGATCACGGACCTCCTGAATAGCGCTCAAAGCATCCCGCGTCAGGATGGCGATATCATCATGGCTGTCTAATATTTTTTCCAAGCGGTATCAACCAAAAACTAACAGATCATTGAAAATGAAAAAGGGAAAGCCGACACTCTCCCTTTTTCTAAGCAGCACAAATAGAGCGGCTTCCCAGCAAATAAAACTAATTTCCCGCAATCAAGCCTACCTTGGCTCGTTCAGCGATTTTCCCAAATGCTGCCAGATCGTGGACTGCCAGATCTGCAAGGACTTTCCTATCCAACGCTATCTGGTTCTTCGACAATCCATCCATCAGCCGGCTGTAGGAAAGCCCGAATTGGCGCGCAGCCGCATTGATACGAACGATCCATAAGGCACGAAACTGACGCTTCCGCTGTCTTCTATCTCGGTAGGCATATTGTCCGGCTTTCGTAACTGCTTGCTTAGCTACCCGGTATACATTTTTCCGGGCGCCATAATAGCCCTTGGCTTGTTTTAATACTTTTTTATGCCGTGCGTGAGCCGTCACACCGCGTTTTACTCGAGACATTTGTCGTTCCTCTGTTAATTCAGCTATAGGGAAGTAATTTTCTGACTGCCGGCGTATCCGCCTTGGCCACCAACAAAGTCTTGCGCAAATGGAGTTTGCGCTTTGGGCTCTTTTTCGTAAGTATGTGGTTCAAGTGCGACTGAGCACGTTTATAGCGGCCACTTGCGGTTCGTTTAAAGCGCTTCGCAGCCCCCCTGTTAGTTTTTAATTTTGGCATCCCAGTACTCCAGTTAAAATCCTAAACAACCTTAATGTCTCAGTATTCACTTTTTCTTTGGTGCGACGACCATCACCATTTGGCGACCTTCAATTTTTGGGCGCTGCTCCACCGTAGCCAAACCCGCTAAATCTGTTTCTACCCGATTCAATAATTGTAAACCACGGCCCTGATGACGCATCTCCCTTCCACGGAAGCGAATGGTTATTTTGGCTTTATCCCCATCCTCCAGAAAGCGGGTCAGGTTACGCAACTTCACCCGATAATCCGCCTCTTCAGTACCTGGCCTGAATTTGACCTCCTTGACCTGAATCTGCTTCTGGTTCTTACGAGCCTGAGACGCCTTTTTACTTTGCTCGAACTTGAACTTCCCATAGTCCATCACCCGGCACACCGGGGGCTTGGCCGTGGGAACAATTTCAACCAGGTCAAGAGCTGACTCTCCAGCAATATGCAAGGCTTCGTCAATTGGAACTACGCCACGATTTTCTCCTTCGGCATCTATCAGCCTGACCTGTCTGACAGTAATTTCCTCATTTAAGCGGACTTCTTTCTGCGCGCTGATACCCTACCCTCCAAAACAATTAACAAACGACGGCGCAGCCTGCTCCAAGAAGAGCGCATGTAAGCCATCTAGCGAATATGAACCAATATTGTCACCCGCCCGTGTACGCACGGATGCGGTCCTTCCCTGCACCTCGCGATCGCCAACAACCATAAGGTACGGCACTCGTTGAAGCGTGTGTTCACGGATTTTAAAGCCTATCTTCTCGTTTCTCAAGTCACTATCAACCCGATACCCCATTTTTTGCAATCGGCTGCATATTTCTCCTGCATAGTCTGCCTGATGTTCACTGATATTAAGAACAACCGCCTGCCTGGGAGCGAGCCAAAATGGGAACTTTCCCTCATGATGCTCAATCAGAATTCCAATAAACCGTTCCATAGAACCCAGAATAGCGCGATGAATCATAACCGGGACCTGGCGCTCACTCGTTTCCGTCACATATTCCGCACCTAGTCGGGAGGGCATGGAAAAATCCAGTTGAATGGTTCCACATTGCCAGATCCGACCGATAGAATCTTTCAGCGAGAATTCGATCTTTGGCCCATAAAATGCACCCTCACCCGGCTGATGGCGATAGAGATGACCTGAATCCCTCAAGCATTGTTCGAGGGCAGCTTCCGCCTTGTCCCACAAGGCATCATCCCCCACTCGATTCTCTGGTCGGGTGGAAAAGGCCAGCTCGACAGCATTGAACCCGAAATCCTGATAAACCCTAAAGGTCAGATCAATTAGCGCAGCAACTTCAGATTCAATCTGGCGTTCTGTACAAAAAACATGGGCATCATCCTGAACGAATCGGCGTGCGCGCATCAATCCATGCAAAGTGCCAGAGGGTTCATTGCGATGCACCGTTCCAAATTCGGCAATCCGCAGCGGAAGATCACGATAGCTCTTTAACCCCTGATTGAAAATCTGAATATGCCCCGGGCAATTCATTGGCTTGATGGCGTATTCCCGATTTTCCGACCGGGTAGTGAACATTTCTTCGTGGAACTTGGCGTAATGACCTGACCGTTCCCAAAGTGAACAATCAAGGATCTGAGGCGTCATCACCTCCTGATACCCAGCATCGCGTAATTGATTGCGTATATAATTTTCTATAATACGATAAAGAGTATAACCCTTGTCGTGCCAAAACACCATTCCAGGTGCTTCTCCCTGGAAATGGAAGAGATCAAGTTGCTTGCCCAGCTTACGGTGATCCCGCTTCTCTGCCTCTTCCAATTGATGCAAATAGGTGTTTAATGTCTTTTGATCCGGCCAGGCCGTTCCATAAATGCGTTGCAACATTTCATTTCTGGAATCCCCCCGCCAGAATGCTCCAGCAAGCTTGGTGAGCTTAAATACACCCAGTTTTCCCGTATTGGGTACATGAGGTCCCCGGCATAGATCGACAAAATTACCTTGCTTATAGAGAGAAAAAGTTTCACCTTCCGGTATATCTTCGATAATTTTGGCCTTGTATTCCTCACCCAAAGACCGGAAGAGCGAGATCGCCTCATTGCGACCCACTTCCCTTCGCTGAATCGGAAGATCCTGTTTAACCAACTCGCGCATTCTGTCTTCGACGGCCAAAAGATCTTCCGGATGAAAGGATCGCGGATAAGCAAAATCATAATAAAATCCATTTTCGATAACAGGCCCGATGGTGACCTGGGCCTCTGGATATAATTCCTTGACAGCCTGCCCCAACAGATGGGCCGTTGAGTGGCGGATAATGTCTAGCCCCTCAGGATCACGACTCGTGATGATTTGTATAGAAGCGTCCTCAGAAATAACATGACTGAGATCGACCAGTCGATTATTCACCCGTCCGGCCAGGGCCGCCCGCGCCAACCTTGACCCTATCGTTTGCGCTATCTCACCAAGGCTTACGGGATGGTCAAATTGTCGATTACTACCATCAGGTAACGTGATTTGCGGCATGACTATCCTGTTTTCAAAACAAAAGGCTGGGGCACCACGGAACTAAGCCATCCAGCGACACCTACAGCCTTAGAGGTGTTGGTAGGCGCGATTGGACTCGAACCAACGACCCCCACCATGTCAAGGTGGTGCTCTAACCAGCTGAGCTACGCGCCTGCTAAGAATAGAAGCAGAATTCTACTTCTTTTGCCCACTATGTCAACTTTATTCAAATCTTACTGATAATCACATCTTTTATTTAATAAATCGATATATATCATCAAACTATCAAGCTATTTTTGAATTTATCTAGCGGCCAGAAGTTGGTGCCAAGCTTTAAGCATTGGCCACTTCGCGGGGAAAATCTCAAAATCAAGGGTATGGAACCTCCCCCGATTTTGCACTCATAGTTTGTTATTCCAATCACCATCAACCCA
>CAZUKD010000047.1:0-11010 GCA_964620825.1 uncultured Ectothiorhodospiraceae bacterium | reverse complement strand
CCTGAAAAACTATCGCTATCGCAACAAATTTGCTATGTTTTTACCCACTAATTTTTCTGAAGAGCCGATTTTTCCAGCTTTTGTCTGAAGCGCCAAAAGGTGGAATGGTCCGGTACGGGCTCCGAAATATCGAGCGATACGAATCGGCAAAATAATAAGTCACGGGCGAGTTGTTTTTCCAAAGCAGGATTGCTTAATGTGTGCCCGTTTTACAGAAGCAGGGATTTAAACATCATGATAGGCAGCCAGGTTTTCTCACCTTTTGACTTTGAGTATATGCCTGAAAGCCGTTTTTCCAAGGGTAACCCGTCAGTCAATTCGTGAACACCATCTAGTTCTCTCAGCGCGGTATGATCGACCAGCATCGAATCCGCGAGACTACGTTGTTTAAGGTTTTTCCAGGCCATTTGTTCGATAACTCAGTCAGTTTTGTTGGATTCACATTATTGCAAATTTTGAGTTAACGCTCATGCTTTCGTGCAAAGGTCTCTTTTAGTTTATTTTCTGAGAAAGCTGAAATTTATCTTCCTCTACAATAAGTCCCTTTCGGAGAAGTGTTTGGAGTCAGAGATCCTGATGGGAATCCATGCTATATTCTTGAATTAGCAAGTAATCGACCTAGTAAAAAGGTGAGTAATACAATCATTATGTTTAGAAACAGAAATCAACGATTAACAAAGGGGAGTTAATAATGAAAGTCGCTTATATATTTTCTACGCAAGGTCACTCTGTCTCATATAAGCTTGGCAAGATGATTCTTCCACAATTGGAAGAAGGGGCGCACGGCGTTGAAGTAGTTGGCATGTTTTTCTTTGAAGACAATACCTATGTTTTACAAAAAGACAATCCGCTCGGAGAGCGTCTCGCTAAAGTTGCGGCAGATACAGGCATGCTATTAATGGCTTGTGACCAATGCGCCTATGAGCGTGAAATTGATGACATGTTGGTAGATGGAGCAAGTATAGGTTGCTTTCCAAATTTATACAGCGCTCTCTCTGGTAATATGCCTGACCAGATTATTACCTTATAAAAAAATATGACAAGTCGTCCAACCTGGCCATTTTATACGGAGCAGAGCGAAGCGTCACAGCATATAAAACGGTCGGTTAACTCAGGCGTTAGGCACCCGAAGAACCAGATGAGACTGGGTAGTTAATGTGCCGCCAGCTGGCGCAGAACATAGGGCAGAATTCCACCATGCCGATAGTATCCCATTTCTTGAGGTGTATCGATTCTGACGATCACCTGGAAATTTTTTGAGGAGCCATCCGAGTCAGTAGCAGTGACGCGAACTTTGTCTGCCTGGCCATTACTCAATGGCTCATCAATATCATAAATTTCTCTTCCAGTCAGGCCAAAAATTTCGGCACTTTCACCTGACATGAACTGCAATGGTAAAATACCCATACCAACTAGATTGGAGCGATGAATACGCTCAAAACTTTTTGCCAGGACGGCGCGCATTCCCAATAGGGAAGGCCCTTTGGCGGCCCAATCTCGGCTTGAACCCGTGCCATATTCAATCCCTGCAACAATTATCGTGGGTATGCCTTCAGCCCGATAGCGCATAGCGGCATCATAGATTGTCATCTGTTCATTGGAGGGCAGATACTGAGTGATACCGCCTTCTGACTCCGGAACCAATTGATTACGGAGTCTGATGTTGGAGAATGTTCCTCGCATCATCACTTCATGATTGCCGCGACGGGAACCATACGAATTGAAATCCACCGGATCTACACCATGCTCACGTAGATATTGACCAGCGGGACTGTCAGGGGCAATTGATCCTGCCGGAGAGATATGGTCGGTAGTGACCGAATCACCAAGTTTGGCCAGCACCCTGGCGCCTTTAATATCTTCAATAGGTCGTAGTGGTTGATCGATTTGATCAAAATAAGGTGGTTTGCGGACATATGTCGATTTATTATCCCAGGCAAAAAGCTCACCATCAGGCACCTGTAATTCACCCCAACGGGATTCTCCGGCAAAAATATCGGCATAGACTTGTTTGAATTGCCCTGGATTAAGCGCTTGCTGAACAATAGTATTAATTCTATCTTGACTGGGCCAAATATCGCGAAGATAGACAGGATGCCCATGTATATCTTCTCCTAATGGTTCGGTAGTGAAATCTATATCCATGTGGCCTGCAATCGCATAGGCAACCACTAGCGCCGGCGAAGCGAGAAAGTTCATTTTGACATCCGGGTGAATACGGCCTTCAAAATTGCGGTTTCCAGACAGAACCGAGCAAACGGTCAGGTCATCACGATGAATGGCTGCGCTAACCGGGCCGGGAAGCGGCCCCGAGTTGCCGATACAGGTGGTACATCCATAGCCGACGAGAGAAAACCCAAGCGCATCCAGATCAGGCATCAGACCAGCTTTCTCCAGATATTCAGTCACCACACGAGAACCCGGACCAAGTGAGGTTTTTACCCAGGGTTTGACAGATAGGCCGAGTTTGTGGGCTTTTCTGGCTAATATCCCGGCTCCGATCATGGCTGATGGATTAGACGTATTGGTGCACGAGGTGATCGCCGCAATAACAATCACGCCATCACGTAAATGTAATTGCTGCGCTGAATTCAGGGAGTGAGTTTCACTGACAACGATTATCGCATCATTTTCATTGCCGCACCGCCCGCCTTCTGCAGAAAACGCTTCTGCAGCTTCTCTACTATTATGCCGTTGCCTGCGCGCCTGCATCGCGTCTTCCAGTGCATGCCCGATGACTTTTTTGGTGAGCCTTAAAGGGATGCGATCCTGCGGCCTGCGAGGACCGGCAATGCAGGGTTCGACCTCTGCCAGATCCAGTTTGAACAGATCGCTGTATTGGGCTTCGGGGGTATCTTCCAGATGAAACAAACCTTGAGCGCGAGCGTAGGCTTCGATTAGATCGATTTGATCAGCCGTCCGCCCGGTTAGTGCCAGATAGCGGAGCGTTTCCAGATCGATAGGAAAAATACCAGAGGTGGCTCCATATTCCGGAGCCATGTTGCTGATTGTGGTGCGATCGGCCAAGCTCAAGTGATGCAGGCCGGAACCGAAGAATTCGATGAATTTTCCCACCACTCCTTTCTTGCGTAGCATTTGCACAATGGTTAGGACAAGATCTGTGGCTGTTGCTCCTTCGCGTAGTTGCCCAATCAGGCGAAATCCAACCACTTTCGGGATGAGCATGGAAATCGGCTGTCCCAGCAGTGCGGCTTCTGCTTCAATGCCGCCCACGCCCCAACCCAAAACACCGAGACCATTGATCATGGTGGTGTGGGAGTCGGTGCCTACTACGGTATCAGGGTAGGCAAACAGGCTTCCATCGGCTTGCTCGTGGAGAAATACTACTCGTGCCAGATATTCCAGGTTAACCTGATGCACGATGCCGGCATCTGGAGGAACAACCTTGAAATTTGAAAAAGCTTTTTGCCCCCATTTCAGAAAGGCGTAACGCTCCTGATTTCGCTCGAATTCCAGCGCTGCATTGAGGCCAAAAGCCTTATCTGAACCGAAATAATCGACCTGAACCGAATGGTCGATGACCAGCTCGACCGGCTCAAGGGGATTGATGCGGGATGGGTTGCTTTGTAATTTGAGCATGGCATCGCGCATAGCGGCCAAATCAACAATGGCAGGTACGCCCGTGAAATCCTGCATAAGTACCCGAGCCGGGTGAAAAGATATTTCTGTTTCAATATCCGCATTTGGATCCCGATTCAACAGGGTGTCGATATCCTCTTTTTTAACGGTGACCCCATCCTCATAGCGAACCAGATTCTCAAGCAGGATTTTCAGGGAAAAAGGAAGTTTCTCCGCACCATTGAGATCATTGATGTGATGGAAAAAAATCGTCTTCCCATGAGTCTGAAAGGATTTCAGGGTATCTTGTGCGTAAGACATTTACAGATCCTCTACAGGTTAGGTCAATTAAAAAATTAGTGTACTTCCATTAATAGGCGCCGCGCTTCTTGCAGAATGGTGGAACGCCCGATAAGTAATCTCCAGCGATTCCCTCCGGCCTGCCGCCAAAGCACAGCAGCGCGGATAGCGGCCAATAGCAATACACGGACTCGGCTGGCTACCGCAGTATTGGATAGTTGCCTAGGATCTCCCCGGACGATAATGCGCGGACCGAGCTGACTGATCGTTTCTGTGTATAAGTCGGCTAGTGCTGAAATGATATTCTCATGCGGAGAGGCAAAATATTTATATTGCCTTTGGGCAGCCTGCAATCCCTGCGCAAGCTGGTCACGGATCACCTCATAAGTATCCAGTTTACGTTCCAGGTGAAGGATTGATACGGCATATCTCATAATCTCCCGATTCTTGGTACCCGCATCACCGTCTAGCTGCTGCTCTAGACAGCCCAGTCCGGGCTTAAGGTTGTCGATGCCCTCATAGATCTCCTCAAGATTAGCCGCGCTCAATTTGCTGATGCTATGAATGGCTTGTTGCAAGAGATTGGTTTCAACCTGACCACTTTGCGCTAACTGATCGACAGCACATACATATTGAAAAACAGCCGCCAGAGCCAGAGTTCGATTTCGAAGGTCGTGTTCCAATCGGCGCCTCTTTACTTTTTAGGCAAGATAAAACGTACAGTTAAAGAAGAAATACATCGTTATTTATGAAGAGCATACGGATAAGCGGGGTACGAACCAGGCAGGTCTATGCAAATCGTAAAGATGAAAATTATGGACTATGATAGTCTTTTAATTCATCAATAGTCTTTTAGTTCATCATTCGGGAGGCAACATGGCTTTGCGAGCACTTATTTTTGATGTCGACGGCACATTAGCAGACACTGAAAAAGACGGGCATCGAGTCGCTTTCAATCGGGCGTTTTCTGAATGTGGACTGAATTGGGATTGGGATCCTTTACTATATGGCAAGCTGCTAGCAGTTACCGGTGGGAAAGAGCGTATTCTTCATTACCTGAAGGATTACCATCCCGATTTCCAGGCCCCTTCGGCGAAGGGTGATCTGGATACCTTCATAGCCGATCTGCATCTCCGCGAAACCCACTATTATCTGGATCTTCTCAAGTCAGGCAGCATACCTCTTCGGCCTGGCGTGAAAAGGATTTTACAAGAAGCCCGTGAATCGAAATTACATTTAGCGATTGCAACCACGAGCACGCCGGCAAGCGTGGAAGCCCTTCTCCAGATAACCCTGGGCCACGAATCCCTGCATTGGTTCGAGGTTATCGCTACGGGGGATATCGTTCCAACCAAAAAACCAGCCCCCGATATTTTCAATTATGTGTTGAAGAAAATGAACCTTCACCCTACGGAATGCCTGGTCATCGAGGATTCACGTAATGGTTTGTTATCCGCCCATGCTGCTGGCTGTCGGACTCTAATTACCGTGAATGGGTATACAAAAAATCAGGATTTTAGTGATGCATGGCTCGTTGTCGATCAGCTGGGCGACGCAGTTAATCCAGTCACCCTTTTCAAGGGCGACTGGCAGGAAGGGACTTATATCGATGTGCCAGGACTAATCAAAGCTTTTGGATAAGGGAAATATGTGGTTATTCTAGCGATCAAGGTTTGTACTGATAGCTGTTTATTTCTGACTGCACCGCTCAGTGGGAGTATTCGGGCCGATAGGAATGGTTTCCTTGACAATCCCCTTGATTTGGCCGTTGGCTAAGTGAATGCTCAGGTTTTCACCCGCCCGGACCTCCCGCGCATCACGCAATGGAGTACCACTTTTTTCTCCAATCACGATGGCATAGCCGCGTTGAAGGGTGGCCAACGGACTCACGACGCCCAATGTTTGGGATAACAATTCCAGGCGCTCTCGTGACTGCTTGAGCCGCCCACCCATTATCTGATGGAGAATAGTCTCCAGCGATTGGACTTGCTGACAGAAAAACGCCAATCGTTGGTGTGGATTGTAGGCAAAAATCTGAATCTGAAGGTTGCCCAGCGCGTCACCTTTTCGTTGCAGTCGGAGTTGTATGGCTGCACCGAGACGAAGATCCAAATTATCCAGATGCTGGGTGGATTGCTGTAATTGCCGAAGAGGATGCCGGTTTTGCAGCCGTGTCTCCAGTATTTGTAGTTGTTGGCGGTTTTTCATTAGCCGCCAGTTCATACGTTGTTTGAGCAGATCGGCTAACCGCAGGAAATTTTTATACAAATGCCTGGCATCAGGGCAGGCGATTTCAGCTGCAGCAGAAGGAGTCGGCGCGCGCGCATCGGCGACAAAATCTGTAATGGTGAAATCAGTTTCGTGGCCGATTCCGGAAATGATGGGAATCTTTGATCCGGCAATCGCTCGCGCGACACGTTCCTCATTGAATGCCCAAAGATCTTCGCGTGACCCGCCGCCACGAACCAGGAGCAGGGCATCGCAATGTTGATCATGATTGGCTTTAGAGATAGCCGCTACGATTGATGGTGCTGCTTTGTGGCCTTGCACACTGACAGGATAGACCACTATAGATAAACCGGGAAATCGGCGGTTCAGTACATTCAGCACATCCTGTAACGCTGCCCCAGTGGGTGATGTAATGACTCCAATACGATTCGGGAAATCCGGGAGAGGACGTTTGCGCTTTGGGTCGAACAGTCCCTCTTGTTCCAGTTTTTGCTTGAGCTCCTCATACTGACGTATTAGTCGCCCCTCCCCCGCATCTTCCATATATTCCACGACCAGCTGAAAATCACCGCGGCCTTCATATAAGCTGACGCGCGCCCGCACCAGCACATGCTGACCCGTTTCAGGCTGGAACGGAAGAAATTGATTAAGATTACGAAACATGGCGGCCCTGATTTGGGCAAACTCGTCTTTCAGGGTAAAATAGAAGTGCCCCGAACGAGGGCGGGATATATTGGAGATTTCTCCTTCCACCCACAGTAGTGGAAAATACTTTTCAAGCAGTCCTCGAACCTCCAGATTCAGGCGGCTGATTGTATAAATGTCACGCCCATCGTTTTCGATATCGATATTATTTCGGGAGGGGTGCCGCATGGTATGTCGCTCTAAGTTAAATTAGCCAGCAGAGAGGAAAACAAACCAGATACTGGCTTGTGGATATTCTTTCAGTTTACCAAAAGCTAATACCAGACTATAATTTTATGCTTAATTTCTATCGGGGTTTGGTTATGCGCATCCTTCAGGAAGCCCTTACATTTGATGATGTACTACTTTTGCCCGCCCATAGCCGGGTTCTTCCGCGCGATGCGTATTTGAGCACCCATCTGACGCGAGGCATCACATTAAATATTCCTCTGGTGTCCGCAGCTATGGATACGGTGACCGAAGGTCGTCTGGCCATCGCTATGGCTCAGGAAGGCGGGATCGGCATCATCCACAAAAATATGAGTGCCAAGCAGCAAGCCAGAGAGGTGTGTCAAGTCAAGAAATATGAAAGTGGTGTCATTACTCAGCCAATTACCATGACACCTGATACGAGTATTCGCAAGGTGCTTGAAATCACCCGGGCTCATCATATCTCGGGTGTCCCCGTGGTGGAAGGCGAGCAGCTTGTGGGCATTATCACCAGTCGGGATATGCGCTTTCAGGAAAATCTGGATGCTCCAGTGCGTTCTGTGATGACCCCCAAGAATAGACTAGTTACGGTACGTGAAGGTGCCAGCCGGGAAGAAGTCCGCAGGTTATTGCATAAGCATCGTATTGAAAAAGTTCTGGTGATTAACGATGCGTTTCAGTTGCATGGGATGATTACCGTCAAAGATATTCAGAAATCCAGTGATTTCCCATATGCCTGTAAAGATGAACACGGCCGGCTCAGGGCGGGCGCTGCAGTGGGTACCGGCCAGGGTACTGAAGCACGGGTGGAGGCCTTAGTGGAAGCCGGTGTCGACGTCGTGGTTGTGGATACGGCGCATGGTCATTCTCAGGGAGTGTTGGATCGAGTACGCTGGGTTAAACAGAACTTTCCAGATATCCAGGTTATTGGCGGTAATATTGCCACAGGAGCAGCAGCGCGGGATCTGGTGGAGGCAGGCGCCGATGCGGTCAAAGTTGGTATCGGGCCGGGTTCTATTTGTACGACCCGAATCGTTGCGGGTGTCGGGGTGCCGCAGATCACCGCCATTGATAATGTCCGTAAGGCCCTGGAAGGAACTGATGTGCCATTCATAGCCGATGGCGGAATCCGCTTTTCCGGAGATCTGTCCAAGGCCATAGCAGCGGGTGCCCATGCCGTTATGATCGGCGGTTTATTTGCCGGAACAGAAGAAGCGCCCGGAGAGGTGGAGCTCTATCAGGGGCGATCCTACAAATCCTATCGAGGCATGGGATCGTTGGGTGCGATGCAGCAAGGTTCCTCCGATCGCTATTTTCAGGAAGAGGGTTCAGCGGTTGAAAAACTGGTACCAGAGGGTATTGAAGGGCGTGTTCCCTACAAGGGTCCTCTCAATGCCATTATCCATCAATTGCTAGGCGGTTTGCGTGCTAGTATGGGTTATGCTGGGGCGGCCGATATGAAAACCATGCGCACCAAACCCGAATTTGTGCGGGTTACCTACGCGGGTATGCGTGAAAGCCATGTACATGATGTCACGATTACCAAGGAAACCCCAAATTACCATCTTGACTGATATCGAATGTATCCACTCGTCACATTTCATTTCTCTCTTCATAACTAATGATTCCTTATGTCTCAGAGCATTCATCAGAATAAGATTCTGATTCTTGATTTTGGTTCGCAATACACACAACTCATTGCGCGACGGGTCCGTGAAATCGGGGTCTATAGCGAGATCTATCCCTGGGACCTGGGTGATAAGGCAATCCGCACATTCGATCCTTCGGGGGTGATCTTATCCGGTGGGCCGACTTCTACGATCGGTAAAGAATCTCCGCGAGTTTCCCCGCAGGTATTTGCGCAAGGCGTGCCCGTTCTCGGTATTTGCTATGGCATGCAAATCATGGCTGCTCAACTGGGTGGCAAGGTTGAAATCAGCCATCAGCGTGAATTCGGCTATACCCAGGTTCGCGCCCGTGGCCATACCGACCTGTTAGCCGGCATTGAGGATCATGTCTCGCCTGAAGGGTATAGTTTGCTGGATGTATGGATGTCACATGGCGATAGAGTGTGCGCGCTTCCTTCCGGGTTCACCGTCATGGCAAGCACTGAAAGTGCTCCTCTGGCCGGTATGGCGGATGAACAGAAGCATTTTTACGGCCTACAGTTTCATCCTGAAGTGACGCATACCCGGCAGGGTAAAGGCATCTTACGTCGCTTTGTGTTGGATATCTGTGGTTGCCAGGCATTGTGGACACCGGCCAATATCATCGAGGATAGCATCATCCGAATCCGGGAACAGGTGGGTTCTGACAAGGTAATCCTGGGTTTATCCGGTGGAGTGGATTCATCCGTGGTTGCTGTACTCCTGCATCGGGCGATCGGGGATCAACTGACCTGTGTATTCGTCGATCATGGGCTATTACGGGAAGGAGAGGGACATCAGGTCATGAAGACCTTCTCCCGTCACATGGGGGTTGAAGTTATCCGGGTAAATGCCAGCCAGTCTTTTTTCAAAGCCTTGGCTGGCGTAACTGATCCAGAGGTCAAACGTAAGGTTATCGGCTGTTTGTTTGTGGAGATATTTGACCAGGAGGCTACCCGGATTCAGGGAGTCCGGTGGTTGGCTCAAGGGACGATCTATCCTGATGTGATCGAGTCCGCGGCGAGCAGGACTGGCAAGGCAGAAGTCATTAAATCACACCACAATGTCGGTGGGTTGCCGGAGAATATGCGTCTGGGTTTGATTGAACCGCTACGTGAGTTATTTAAAGACGAGGTGCGTGAAATCGGTTTACAGCTTGGGCTGCCTCGTGCAATGGTCTTCCGCCATCCTTTTCCGGGGCCTGGACTGGCCGTGCGTATTCCAGGGGAGGTTAAGCCAGCCTATACAGCCTTACTGCGCAAGGCAGATGCTATTTTCATCGAGGAACTGTGCCGCTGTGGACTGTATGACAAGGTTTCCCAAGCATTTGCTATATTTCTACCCATCAAGGCCGTTGGAGTGATGGGTGATGGACGCACTTATGGCTATGTGATCGCCTTGCGTGCGGTGGAGACCATCGACTTCATGACCGCGAAATGGGCGCATTTGCCTTATGATTTCCTTGATTTGGTCTCGCGCCGGATTATTAATGAAATTAAGGGAGTAACCCGTGTGGTCTATGATATTACAGGCAAGCCACCAGGTACCATTGAGTGGGAGTAGTGGGCGTCGTCGTTACCGTCTTGGATAATCCAGCAACATCTCCTGTTCAGGATCCGGCACAGGTTTCAGAACGGGATCTGCGCTGGATGCGCCGAGCCATGGAGCTGGCGCGCCAGGCTGAGGCTGAAGACGAGGTGCCGGTGGGCGCCCTCATCGTCCGCGAGGACACCCTGCTGGCGGAGGGCTGGAACCGATCCATCGGTGGCCAAGATCCTACGGCCCATGCGGAGATCATGGCCCTGCGCGCGGCCGGACAGGCCAATGCCAATTACCGTCTCATCGGTACCACCCTATACGTGACACTGGAACCCTGTGTGATGTGTGCCGGCGCTATCGTCCATGCGCGGGTCGCAAGGGTCGTGTATGCGGCCATGGATTCGCGTGCAGGCGCCGCAGGAAGTGTCTATTCCCTGTTGGAAAACACGCTACTGAATCATCAGGTGCAGGCGCAGGGCGGCGTGCTGGCCGAAGAATGCAGCGACATGCTACGGCAGTTTTTTCGCGCGCGGCGTTGAAGTGGGGGGGGGATGAAGTGCGATTCGGCTTGTTGCTCTGCTGCATGCGGGTCCTTTCTTTTTCAGCGCAGAATACCTTCGTTGCGGGGCACGCCGATAAATGCGCCGATATCTGGCAGGGTTCGGCCTACGAGCCTACGGGCGTCAGCATGGATCTGGTTTGCCTCTCCGGGCACTGCTAGCAGGCCGGCACTGCCACCGACAACGAGGGCTTCATCTCCAACGCCGGGGTGGTAATCGTCTTTTGCGAACGACTACCTTGGGGGCGAGGCTTCCGTCTCCAT
>CAZUKD010000046.1:0-11065 GCA_964620825.1 uncultured Ectothiorhodospiraceae bacterium | reverse complement strand
CTGCCTGATATTAATCAAATGGCATTGCTGTGAAAGTTAACGGGACAGCAGTGATGCAGCTTTGTCTTTAATTCCAGTGTCTTCCAAGTCCTGATTCTCCGGGTTCAGCCATACCTCACCAACTGGCATCCGGTTTCGTGTTGCTCGACTCCATCGTTCCGGAGTTCGCTGCTTCGTCGCCTGGTAGACTGCCTCTCGATTCTCTAGAATTGACCGCACCACGCCACTGTGGCGTGGTGCGGGTGTCACGAATTGAATCCCGCTGTGGCGGTGCTCGTCATTATCCCGGTGAACGAAAGCATAAACTCATGCCCGCGCCTCATCCGGTAAGTCAAATCGCTTCGATGGATAAGCCGGTGTGTATCTCATAGTCCCGAACAGACTTTCTGAATAAGAATTGTCGCTACTTACCGACGGTCGACTGAACGAGAGCACAACACCCAACTGTTGCAGAGTCGCCAGCAGGTGGCTTTTTCATCGGCAATCCTGAAACAGGCTGAAGCGGGCACACCGGTTCCTGCCCTGTGTCGGGAACACGGCATGATCAGATCATCGGGTGGCATGGAAAACCTGACCGGCTTCGCTGTGATAATGGCCCGGAGTCTATCAGCCTGGATCTGGAGGAATGGGCAGAAGGCCAGGGAATCCGAATTGACTTCATCCAGCGGTAACCCACCGCAGACGCCTATGTCGAACGATACAACCACACAGTGCGTTATAGTTAGTTGAGCCTGCCCATTGAATCAATCAATGAATCCAGGACACTGCCACACAGTGGCTTTGGTTCTACAATCACGAACGACCCAACAGGCCAATGGCGGATTGCTGCTGAAACACACGCTGAGCAGCATGAACCCTACTTTTGGCGGTAGCTAAGAAAGATGATTATCCTATCTGGTTACTTTTGGATATACCAAAAAAGAAACCCCACATAAGTGGGGTTTCTTTTTGCGAATTAGGTAGTTAATTACATCATACCCATACCGCCCATGCCACCCATATCTCCACCTCCGGCAGGCATCGATTCTTCCTTCTTTGGCAGCTCGGCCACCATTGCCTCGGTTGTCACAATGAGGCCAGCAATCGAAGCCGCATTCTGCAACGCCGAGCGAGTCACCTTAGTTGGGTCAAGAATACCCATTTTGACCATATCGCCAAACTCGCCAGTTGCAGCGTTGTAACCATAATTGCCTTTATTTTCACGGATCTGATTCAGCACCACCGATGCTTCATCACCGGCATTGAAAACAATCTGGCGCAAAGGCTCTTCCATGGATCGACGGGCAATCATAATACCGGTATTTTGATCTTCATTATCACCCTTCATATCCTCAATCGCGGACATAGCACGAATCAATGCTACACCACCACCCGGCACAACACCTTCTTCTACAGCTGCACGAGTCGCATGCAGTGCATCCTCAACACGCGCCTTCTTCTCCTTCATCTCAACTTCCGTAGCAGCACCAACTTTGATTACGGCTACACCGCCAGCCAGTTTAGCAACTCGCTCCTGGAGCTTCTCGCGATCATAATCAGAAGTTGCCTCTTCGATTTGCTTACGAATCTGCTCAACACGCGCCTTGATCTCAGCTTCACCGCCGCCGCCATCAATAATGGTAGTATTTTCCTTGGTTACCACTACTCTCTTGGCGCGACCCAGATCATCCAGTGTAGCCTTCTCAAGAGACAAGCCCACTTCCTCGGAAATTACCTGACCACCCGTCAAAACAGCAACGTCCTGCAACATAGCCTTGCGCCGATCGCCAAATCCGGGTGCCTTGACTGCCGCCACTTTGACGATGCCACGAATGGTGTTGACAACCAATGTAGCAAGTGCCTCACCCTCAACGTCCTCAGCAATGATTAGCAAAGGTTTACTGGCCTTGGCAACTCCTTCCAGTATGGGGAGCAAATCGCGGATATTAGAGACCTTCTTGTCATGCAGAAGAATATAAGGATCTTCCAATTCGACTGACATGCTTTGCTGACTGTTTACGAAGTAAGGCGACAGATAACCACGATCAAACTGCATACCTTCAACGACATCCAGCTCATTCTCCAACCCGGAGCCATCCTCAACGGTAATCACACCTTCTTTACCTACCTTATCCATGGCGTCGGCGATAATTTTACCGATGGTCTCATCGGAGTTCGCTGATATCGTACCCACCTGGGCAATAGCTTTACTATCGGTACAAGGCTCGGAAATTCTTTTCAATTCCGCGACTGTGGCAATCACAGCCTTATCGATCCCGCGTTTCAAATCCATCGGGTTCATACCTGCAGCCACCGCCTTCATACCTTCACGCACGATCGCCTGGGCTAAAACTGTCGCTGTCGTGGTTCCATCACCCGCAATATCCGATGTTTGCGAGGAAACTTCCTTAACCATTTGTGCGCCCATGTTTTCAAACTTGTCTTCAAGTTCAATTTCCTTAGCCACAGACACACCATCTTTGGTAATTGTGGGTGCGCCAAAAGATCGGTCAAGAACTACGTTGCGGCCTTTTGGACCCAAAGTTATCCTGACGGCATTGGCCAAGATATTGACACCTCTCACCATCCGGCTACGGGCATCATCTCCAAATTTAACTTCCTTAGCACTCATTGTTCCTACCTCTGAACTGTTTATGAATATGATTCATTAAGAGAGAGTCGTTCGGCTTTTCCAGAAAATCGATCAATCTTCAATGATGGCGACAATATCTTCCTCGCGCATCACCAAAACCTCTTCCCCTTCAACCTTGATCTCAGTGCCGGCATATTTACCAAACAACACCTTGTTACCCACCTTCACATCCAGAGGACGCACTTCACCATTTTCGAGAATCTTGCCATTACCCACCGCAATGACCTCTCCGCGTATAGGTTTCTCGGCAGCCGTATCAGGAATCACGATGCCACCCGGACTCGTGCGCCCCTCTTCCATGCGCTTGATCACCACGCGATCGTGCAGAGGACGAATTTTCATACTTGGAACTCCTCATTAAATTGATTAGTTTGACAGACTCACCCGGTTGATTTTTAGCATCCCCGGGCTTCAGGTGCTAATGATAGGGGCGAGCAAACGAAAATCAAGGGGCGAAAACAATCTTTTTTATTCATGACTTTCGCTGACCATCGTCGTCCTTGGGTAAAGGCCGGTATTCGCCCTCATAAATTTCCGGGTGAAGCTGCTTTGCATGAGTCGACTGTCGAACATTCATTCGACGAAGCAAGGCGTGGAGCAAGATTCGACGCAATGGTGGCGATAAAAACAACAAACCAATCACATCTGTGACCAGACCGGGCACCAGCAACAACATGCCACCCATGAAAATAATAGCACTCTCCAGTAACTCCACTGCCGGCATTTCACCCCGCAGCAAACTATGCTGTACACGCCGGTAATTTTTAAGCCCCTGCAAACGCATCAACCAAAGACCTAAAGCAGCTGTTCCGATAACCACGCCAACAGTTGGTAAAGCGCCAATGATTGTACCCAGCTTAATCAACAGATAAAGCTCAAGTAGAGGAAAACCCAACAAAAGAAGGAAAAATCCGGGTGGAATGCGCATAATAGATCCGTAAGCGGCAATTAATTTAGCTGGCTGAATCTAAATCAATGGCGCCGATCTATCCTGATTTCAAGCATCTATCTTGTCGACCTCATCTTCAACCACTCTGTAGTATGGTAAAAACTTCGGGATACTCCCTATTGCCCTCGCAGGGTCATAGTTGCAGGATCATTAAGTTGGCCTGCGAATGGGCGGGGACAATGTCAACGGAAATCCAATACTATTATTATCGGCAGATTCTATAACTGCGGAAATCCGCTTCCCAGTAAAATAGTAGCACCTCCCTTCGGCATTCTCCTTAAAATGGCAAATTATGTTGATCGACTATCCTAGACTGATTGGCGATCTCTCCTGGCTATCCGGTTCAGCCCATACTCTGGCGGCTACAGCAAAGGGTCCATAGGACATATCCAGTCTGATGTAAACTGAGATGTGCCAAGTTCTTGTGACTGGCTTTCATAGCCATAACGAAGGATGCTATCCATGGCTGCATACTTTACTGTTGAACTTTTCACCAATTTTCCCGTCTCACCCTCCATGAGATGGATGCGCCAAAACATCGGGTTAATGGTATTTCTTCCTGTCACATCATTCCTACGAGCAAAGCATTGCCAATGCAACTGAATAATCAGCCCGAAGTTTCATCTGGCTGAAATGTGCAACCCGGCATAAAAAATCGATGATCATAGAAACATGGTAGACGTGCGAACCGAAATAGGCTGTCCATTTATTTTATCCCACAACGAAATCACCCATGATGAAGCAGAGCCTGTTCGCCCCATTGCACCAGCTTTTTTACTCAACCCATGTCGTTACAAATGAATCAAACCAATCATATTCTGGTTCTGACAACCTGGCCGGATATTGAGGAAGCCCGTAACGCAGCCCGCCAATTTTTGGATCACCGCCTGGCTGCCTGCATCAATATCCTCCCACCGATGGAGTCCCTGTATTTATGGAATGGAGAAGAAATCACCGGGCATGAACACCAAATGTTCATCAAGACTTCCACCACAAGATTCAAAGATCTGCAACAGGCCATCCAGAAAAACCATCCATACGAGTTACCGGAAATCATTGCCATCCCCATTGTTGGTGGCCTGCCAGCTTATCTGAGCTGGATCGACGGGATCACGGCATGAAATACTTCCTGCGATTTTTTTCAATCCTCGCCCTGTCGGCTTTCGCACTCATGGCCTTGGTCGCCAATGGCGCAATACCACCACCGGAAAAAGCCTTTCCGGCCAGAGTGACTCTGATCGGCCCCAATTTGATTGCTGTGCACTGGGACATTAAGCCCGGCTTCTATCTTTATGCCGACAAGTTTGTATTTAATAGTGAAACTCCGGGGATCAGCCTTGGCAAGCCGGAACTCCCCGCCGCCATAATTAAACATGATCCGTTTTTGGGCGAGGAAGCTGTCTTTCCCCACCCGATTATTATCCGCATTCCTTTACAACGTCAATCGATTACCACCCGAGCAGTACTAGCGCTCACGGCCATCGCTCAGGGCTGCAAGGTAAACTCTGTCTGCTATCCTCCTTTCACTCAAAATTTACGCGTCGATTTACCCCCAGGTGCTGCAAAACCGGTTGCGGCAAGCAGGGATGTTCTGGCTTCCCTGGTCGAAGGATCGCAAAGTACGCATTTTCTTCCATCTGACCAGGCATTCCAGTTACATGTGGAGGTTTTACCTCCAAACCACATCAAATTGCGCTGGACTATAGCTCCGGGCTATCACCTTTACCGGAATCAGATGAGGATCAAGCTGACACATGCTCCCGGGTTGCACTTGGGCCAATACAAGCTACCCCCCGGAAAGATTATCAATGACGCTTTTCTGGGTCGCTTGGTCGTCTATCCCAAGCCTTTCAGCATGACAATACCCATTCTGCAAGCGGCTCCGAATGCGACCATCGGTGCACTGACCGTACGCTACCAAGGTTGCGCGAATAAGGGCATCTGCTATCCTCCCATCACTAAAAATATAACTTTTAACCTTGCCGGTAGTGCCTTATTATCTGGTAGCGCAGGCATTGTCTTGGCAACAAAAGCTCCACTCTCTACAGAAAAGACATTTAATAATCGTAATGAACAAGGTCATCTGGCTCGCTTCCTCCTGAGCAAGCCCTTATGGATGAGCCTCGGCCTGTTCTTTCTGCTTGGTCTTGGGCTGGCTTTTACTCCCTGCGTCTTCCCCATGATCCCGATTCTGTCCGGCATCATCGTCGGCCAGAAAAAAATACCGACCGCGCGCCGGGCATTTGTGCTGACGCTCGTCTATGTCCTGGCTATGGCGCTAACCTATACTGTCGTCGGCGTCATCGTTGGCCTCACCGGTGCCAGCGTCCAGTCCTGGTTACAGAACCCCTGGGCACTCACGACTTTTGCGCTGATACTTGTTTTACTGGCCCTTTCCATGTTCGGTCTTTTTGAGCTACAAATGCCGAATTTTATTCAAGGTCGACTCACCAAGATCAGCAACCGGCAGCGAGGAGGAACACTATTCGGCGTCGCTATCATGGGCTTTCTTTCAGCTCTGATCGTCGGCCCTTGCATCACCGCCCCTCTGACCGCGGCATTACTGGTCATTGCCAATACCGGGAATGCCTTGCTTGGTGGTTTGAGCCTGTTCTCCCTCGGCCTCGGCATGGGCGCACCACTGCTGGTTATCGGCACCCTCGGCGGAGAATTTCTGCCACGCGCCGGGATCTGGATGAACGCTATCAAAGATTTGTTCGGTATTTTGCTGTTAGCCGTTGCCATCTGGATGGTTTCCCGATTCCTGCCCGATTGGGCTACAGCGTTACTTAGCGCCTTTCTGATTATTGGCTCAGGCATTTATCTCGGTGCCTTGGAACCCATTCCTGCCAGTCAATCCGGCTGGTTCCGGCTCTGGAAAACCAGTGGCTTCATTTTCTTATTCTGGGGGTGCCTGATCCTGATCGGTATCGCCGCTGGGGGCAATAGTCTGCTCACCCCTCTCCAGGATCTGCTTACCACATCATCCAGCCTCGCACCCCGAACCGGCGCGGCATTAGGCAAAAAAATGGGGTACTTCCATATTATTCACTCATTACCTGAACTCAGGCAGGCGCTCGCCACCGCCAAAGGTCGTCCAGTTCTCCTGGACTTCTATGCCGACTGGTGCGTGTCCTGCAAAGAACTCGATGCCTACACATTTTCCAATCCGGCCGTGAAACAGGCCCTTTCCCGCTTTGTGCTACTGCGGGCGGATGTAACCGCCGACACACCGCCCGGACAGGCTCTGCTGCAACATTTCGGCCTATTCGGTCCCCCTGGGATCATTTTCTTTGGACTCGATGGACATGAATTGCGTAATCTTCGCCTCGTAGGCTATCTACCGCCTGGCGATTTTCTTAAGCAACTCGCCAGAATTCCATGATCGATACGCCATGAACAGGGTATTATCCGAATCCAACAACCAGTCAGAATGGATCTTATCATTAATCTTTTAGGCCTCATCGGTAAAGTATCGGCTGCGAACTTGCAGGTATCTGGACAAATCAGCGCCGATTGGGCAAACTTGCTCGACCAACCCGAAATCCACATAAGATCATGCCCAGAGTCCTGCTTGTCAACGGCCCCAACCTGAATCAGCTCGGTCTCCGAGAACCTAACGTCTATGGGTCGATCACTCTGGATGCTATCGAGCACAAACTGGGAGTTTTAGCCACCAGCGCCAAAATCGATCTGGATTGCTTCCAATCCAATAGCGAAGGGGCGCTGATTGACCGTATTCACCTGGCTGGCCGGGAAAGCGTAGATTTTATCCTCATTAATCCTGGCGCTTACGCGCATACCAGTATCGCCTTACGAGACGCCTTACTGGCGGTCGCTATCCCGTTTATAGAAATCCATATTTCCAATATTTACGCCAGGGAAACGTTTCGTCATCACTCTTATTTATCCGATATTGCCCTGGGTATCATCAGCGGCCTTGGAGTTATTGGTTATCAACTAGCATTTGAATTTGTCCGCCAGACAATCCTAGAATCCAGCTCCATTGAGGTCTGACCATGGATATCCGCAAAGTAAAAAAACTCATCGAACTACTCGAATCTTCGGATATTGCAGAGATCGAGATTCATGAAGCTGAAGAATCGATTCGTATCAGCCGCGTCAATTCAGCCTGCGCACCGCAAACTACGACTATCTATGCCGCACCGACCGGGATAGATACAAGCCACCCGGTTCCGGCAGCAACACCGATGCCGGATGAACCACCCAAAGAAAATGCAATCCCGGAAGGACATCAAGTTCTGTCACCCATGGTCGGAACCTTCTATCGTGCGCCCTCCCCAGACACAAAACCCTTCATCGAAGTTGGCCAGCATGTGAATGCAGGAGACACCATCTGTATCATCGAGGCTATGAAAATGCTCAATCAGATCGAAGCGGACCAGGCTGGCGTCATTAAGGTTATTCTGGTTGAAGACGGGAAACCTGTAGAATACGGTCAACCTCTTGTCATCATTGGATGAGCGCCCTCATGCTGGATAAGGTTTTAATCGCCAATCGCGGTGAAATCGCTCTGCGTATATTGCGCGCTTGCCGAGAACTCGGCATCAAAACGGTCGCCGTGCATTCTGTACCCGACCGCAATCTCAAGCATGTCCGTCTCGCTGATGAATCTGTCTGTATCGGCCCGGCTGCGACCGCGGAAAGCTACCTGAATATCCCGGCTATTATCAGCGCCGCCGAAGTCACCGACAGTACCGCTATTCATCCCGGCTACGGCTTCCTGGCCGAAAACGCCGATTTTGCCGAGCGTGTCGAATCAAGTGGCTTCACTTTTATTGGTCCCAAGGCGGATACCATCCGCCTGATGGGAGATAAGGTTTCCGCAAAACGCGCCATGCTGGCTGCTGGCATACCTTGCGTACCCGGTTCCGCTGGCCCTATTGGCGAAGAACCCGATGAAATCATTCGCCTTGCCAAAGATATCGGTTTCCCGGTCATCATCAAAGCCGCCACTGGCGGAGGTGGGCGCGGGATGCGTGCCGTGCATACCGAGGCAAGCCTGCTAAATGCCATAGCCATCACACGCGCAGAAGCCCAATCAGCTTTTGGTAACAACGTGATTTACATGGAGAAATTCCTCGAAACACCTCGCCATATCGAGTTCCAGATTTTAGCTGATATGCACGGTAACGCTATCCATTTAGGTGAACGGGATTGTTCAGTGCAGCGGCGCCATCAGAAGGTCATTGAAGAAGCCCCAGCCCCGGGCATCAGCGAAGCTCAGCGAGCCCGGCTAGGCAAACGCCTGACAGAGGCCTGCCGCCGTATTGGATATCATGGCGCTGGAACCTTTGAATTTCTGTATGAAAATGGTAATTTCTACTTTATTGAAATGAACACCCGAGTACAGGTCGAACATCCGGTGACCGAAATGATCACCGGACTCGATATTGTTAAATTACAGTTATTGATCGCCAGTGGAGAGCCCCTCCCTGTGCGCCAGGAAGAGGTCAGATTTCATGGGCATGCTATCGAATGCCGAATCAATGCCGAAGACCCGCAAACCTTCACCCCCTCCCCCGGTCAAATCACTCAATATCACACACCGGGTGGCCCCGGAATTCGGATCGACTCGCACATTTACAACGGTTGCCGAGTTCCCCCCTACTACGATTCCCTGATTGGCAAGCTTATCGCTCATGGAGAAAATCGCCATTTTGCCCTGGTCCGCATGCGCGGGGCGCTGGATGAAATGATTATTGATGGTATCAAGACCAATATTCGCATGCATCAGGACATCCTCACAGATGCCGCCTTTACCCAAGGTGGCACTGACATCCATTACCTGGAAAAGAAACTTGGCCTTTGAGGGCAGAATACCCATGAGTTGGCAGAACCTGGTCCTTAGCGCTCCGGACCAGCTACTTGATAGGATAGAAACCCGCCTCATAATAGCCGGTGCTTTAGCCATCAGCCTGACTGACGCAGGAGACGTGGCCATCCTGGAGCCTGCGCCGGGGACAACTCCCGTATGGCCGCAAAGCTGTCTAACTGCTCTGTTTCCCGCCAATCTGGAGCTTGCTCCACTAACCCAGGTACTTGAAGATGAATTTTCTCTGAGCGAACCCATACGTATTACGCCGTTAGAGGATCAGCCCTGGGAACGTGCCTGCATGGCTGACTTCCACGCTATGCGTTTCGGGCAGCGCTTATGGATCTATCCAAGTTGGGAGGCACCCCCGGATTCGGATGCGGTCAATCTATGTCTGGATCCGGGATTGGCTTTCGGAACCGGCGCTCATTCGACCACCGCCTTATGCCTCGAATGGCTCGATGCTCACCCTCCCACGAGACAATTACTGGTCGATTATGGTTGCGGATCAGGGATACTCAGCCTTGCGGCGCTCAAACTGGAAGCCCACCAGGTATGGGCCATCGATATTGATCCACAAGCGCTGACCGCCACTGAAAATAATGCTAAATACAATGGGATATCCCCGGACAGCCTGTATGTGGTCGAACCCGACGGATTACCCTCCCTAAAAGCTGACCTCGTAATCGCTAATATTCTCTCCGGCCCACTTGCCGAACTTGCACCCACCTTGAGTGAGCTGATCAAGCCTGGCGGGCAATTGCTACTATCCGGAATTCTTGAAAATCAGGTGGATACCGTACGTTCCGCTTATGCCGATGATATCGAAAGCTGGGAGCCCGTAGTTGATCGGGAAGGCTGGGTTCGACTCGTCGGAACGAGAAATCAATCTCGTGGATAAGGCCCAAATACAAAAAAAAATCTACATCACCATGCTTCCTGTATGTCGCACAGTATGTATATAGAATGTCCTCGCTGTCATGCCTTGTTTCGTGCCCGCCCGGATATCGGGAACATCGCGAATGGCTGGGCATGCTGTGGGGAATGTGGATTTGTATTTAATATCAATAAACAGCCAGAGCAACGGAGTACATTAAATTCTGACAAGCAGGAAAATTCGAGCAGAGAACCTTTACCCACAAACATCCTGGAAGGTGTCCACCAAGAAACCCGCAGCCGGAGGAAAACTTCGCACTGGTCCAGAAACCTTTTACTCAGTTTTGTGTTGCTACTAATTTTGATATTGGGTGGATTTCTTGGTTGGCATTATGCCCTCAGTTATCGTAATCAGCTAGCCCAATACACCCCATTACGACCCTGGCTCGAACGTATGTGCCAATGGGAAAACTGCACGCTACCTCCACGCCGTGACCTGGCTGCCATCACCCTGCTCGAACGGAAAATCTATGCCAATCCGGATGATCCGAAGGTGCTCATCATTTCCGCCACCCTTATCAATCGGGCTAGTTTTCCCCAGCCTTGGCCAATCATGCGGATCAGCTTTTCCAACCTGGAAGGTAAATTAGTTGCTCTGGGTCGCTTCAAGCCCGTCCAATACCTACCTAAAATGATCAATCCAAACAGCCTCATGCCATCAAAGAAACCGGTTCATATCCGCTTTGCCGTCAGCAATCCAGGTGAACAGGCG
>CAZUKD010000045.1:0-11690 GCA_964620825.1 uncultured Ectothiorhodospiraceae bacterium | reverse complement strand
TTCTCGAGCAACAAACAGAGCATAGCTCCTCGGCACTACGTAATCATAGGGGACCTGACAGGCCCGAGGTTTCTTGCCTTGCTGGTATACCTGAATCAGCTAATAGGTATACTGTTCCCAGAATCTCAGAATCGTATTTGTATCACCACTAAACAGGCGTCCAACAAGCCGCCGATTAGCCCGAAAGGAACGTGGTGTCTATCACTACGCCCCCGCTTCGCTTATAGGATCGCATCCCGATTCAGAAGGCATGCTCCCTCATGGCGACTATAGACCCTTCAGCATGGATCGTTAACGGCGAGAAAT
The DNA here is from genome assembly GCA_964620825.1 of uncultured Ectothiorhodospiraceae bacterium. Taxonomy (GTDB): domain Bacteria; phylum Pseudomonadota; class Gammaproteobacteria; order DSM-5130; family Acidihalobacteraceae; genus Acidihalobacter_A. The sequence goes on along the minus strand of CAZUKD010000045.1, from coordinate 11,384 downwards.
ATGCCCTTGTAGGCCTGACTGTGAAATTCGAGGGCGATCTTCCGCCCGGCAAAGTCGCATCCAATCTGCCGGCGCTGGTGGAAACTACCCTCAGCGCTCCTGCAAACTGGCACGAGTGGTTGGGCAGCATCCGGGCAGGTGAAGTCGAGGACTGCAACATCTTCCTGATAAGCAAAATGGCGTCCACAGCGCCCGACATGCTGGACGCCGAAAACCAGAAGCTGCAACAACGTGTTTTGAATTTCTACGCCGGCCTGTTGCTTGCAAGCCATTTTGCGCCCGCTCACAGGCCGGTCATGCTTACGGGTTTGTGCCGGGATGGGGAGATCGGCGTGTGCCAGCAGCAGGATTTCGAGTATCCGATTCCCTGCTTGTTCCGGCCGTATCCGCCGGTCGTGCCTGACGACATTCGGCTGGCCACCGTTGCGGACTTCGATCCCAAGCACATTCATGACGGACTTCTCAGTCGTCCGTAAACGCCCCTCTGGGGCCTAAGTCGTGTCAACAATTATTGATGTTCACGTGGTGCTGCAGGGCGGTGAACCGCGGAACTTGGGGAGCCAGCGTTCTTCAAGTATCCTGGATTTTCCTAGACGTTTCGGTGTTGGAGCTTTTTTATTGCCGATCTTTGCCGGACACAGTAGGCTGGGTATCCATGAGTGATTCCGTTTCTGGTGCCCCGTTGCCTGCCTTACTCGATCTGGAATACCGGCGCCGCTATCGGTCCTTCCTCGAAACCCTGCACGCAATCGGCCGATCGATTCCTCCTGCAGTTACTGATTCGTTGCCGCGGGTTTTCGCTATCAGCGAATTCGTGGCGCAAACCTGTCAGCGGGATCCCAGATGGCTGGATCGCATGCTGGAGGATGGCCGTTTACTGCGCCCGGTCAGCCGGACGGAATTGGCCCAGCAAATTTTTACGGCTGTGCGGGGGGTAGCTGACACCGATTATTTCATGTGCGAATTGCGTCGGGTCAGACGTTCGGAGCTATCCCGTATCGCGTGGCGGGATCTGGCTGGTCTGGCGCGCGTTGAAGAGGTGCTCAACGAGTTGACCTGGCTCGCTGAAATTCTAATCGAGGTGGCCCTCAAATTTGCCGAGCAGACCCTTGAATCCGTCCATGGTGCGCCGGGGACGGCTGCGGGCGAGTGTTTACGGCTGTGCGTGTTGGGGCTGGGCAAACTCGGTGGAGGGGAGCTCAATTTCTCCTCGGACGTAGACCTTATCTTTGCATATGCCGAAGAGGGGCAAACTAATAGCTTACGGCCACTGGATCATCGGACCTATTTCACCCGGCTTGGCCAATTGCTTATCCGTCTGTTGTCGGAGGTCACCGCCGATAGCTTTGTGTATCGGGTAGACATGCGGTTGCGACCCTTCGGCGATACCGGCTCTCTAGTCCAGAGTTTCTCTGCATTGGAGGCTTATTATCAGGCGCACGGTCGTGAATGGGAGCGTTATGCCTTGATCAAGGCCAGACCGATAGCCGGAGATTTAGCCGGAGGGCGGAAACTCTTGGGGCGCCTAAATCCCTTCATCTATCGACGGTACTTGGACTATGGGGTATTCGAGTCTTTGCGGGAGCTCAAGGCGTTAATCGCGCAGGAAGCTCTGCGCCGCAAAAAGGACAATGATGTGAAATTATCTCCCGGGGGAATCCGCGAAATCGAATTTATCGCTCAGGTCTTCCAGTTGGTGCGTGGTGGACGGGAACGTGACTTGCAGTTGCCTGGTACCCGGAAAACCCTCCAGCGCCTGGGGCGGCGCAGCCTATTGCCGGAACGCACAGCGGATCATCTGCGTAATTCATATGATTTCCTGCGACGGGTAGAAAATCATCTGCAGATGTCTGCAGATCACCAGGTTCATGCCTTGCCGACGGACGAAATGGGCAAGCTACGCCTAGCCTGGGGAATGGATTTTCCTCATTGGGAGGCATTTTCCGCCAGTCTGGAGGCTCACCGCTGTTTCGTACGCAAACAGTTCGAGTTGGTGTTTTCAGCGCCACAGATCAAACAGGTGGGAGATTCCTTGTCCCAGCGTATCGATTACCTTTGGCTCAAAGGAGAGAGTGAGGAGTGGGCCGAAATACTGACCGAACTGGGTTTCGATGAACCACAGGTAGCCGCTATCCGGTTGGTAGAATTGCGTTCCAGTCAGGCGGTGAAGCGAATGTCAGAGATCGCCGCGAAGCGGTTGCGACAGTTACTGCCCATGCTGTTACATATTATTTCCCACCAAACGCCCACAACGGCGACCTGGGTGCGCCTGCTCGATATTGTGCGTGCCATTCTGGGAAGGTCGGTTTATCTGTCCTTGCTGGTCGAAAATCCATCGGCCTTGTCGCAACTGGTTAAACTCTCCGCGGCCAGTCCATGGATCGTTCAGCAACTTGTGCGCACCCCTCAGTTGCTGGATGAGATGCTCGATTCTCGTAGACTCTATGCCTATTCTGATCGGGAACATCTTAGAGTAAACATGGACAAGATATTGGCGGATATTTCTCCGAATGATCTCGAGCAGTCAATGGATATCCTGCGCCGCTTTAAACGCAACGAGGTGCTTCGGGTCGCTGCAGCCGATGTTTCCGGCGCTTTACCCTTGGTGGAAGTGAGTGACCGGTTGACCTGGATCGCGGAAGTGATTCTTAAACGCGCACTGGAGCTCGCCTGGGTGCAACCGAAGGCCCGATACGGGAAACCCCTGCTGATGAATGGTAGCCCGGCAGGATTCGGGGTTATTGCCTATGGCAAGCTGGGTGGTCTGGAGCTGGGTTATGGATCTGATCTCGATTTAGTATTTCTGTACCAAACCATCAATGCAGGAGAATCTACTGAAGGTGATCGATCAATTGAGAATGCCTTATTTTTTTCCCGCTTAGTACGCCATTTGGTGCATATTCTAACTACCTATACGTCCGCAGGTAATCTTTACGAAATCGATATGCGACTGCGTCCCAGTGGCGCTTCCGGCTTACTGGTCAGCCCGGTTAACGCATTTGCCGTCTATCAGCGGGAACATGCTTGGACCTGGGAACATCAGGCGCTGGTGCGCGCCCGATTCGTGGCTGGTTCAGAAAAAATTGATAAGCAGTTCTCCAGAATTCGAAAGGAGATACTGGCGCAACCGCGCGATAGGGAAACCGTGCAACGGGAGGTGCGTGAAATGCGGCAGCGCATGTGGCATGAGCTCGGTATTACGCAGGGGAAATACTTTGATCTGAAGAAGGATCCGGGAGGACTCGCGGATATAGAATTTTTGGTGCAATATATCGTCCTTGTGCATGCACATGTCTATCCCGCCATGTTGGGCTTCACTGATAATTTTCGGCTACTCGAATATTTTGGTAAAACGGGTTTACTCACTGACGCTGATGCGGCATTTTTGAGTGAGGCATACCGATGCTTGCGACAACATACGCATGTGTTGGCATTGCAGAACAAGTCAGTACGAATCGAAACAACCGGGTTCACCGATCTTCGTTCTGGTGTGAGAGAGATTTGGAATCGGTATCTGGGGCCGGATGACTAACAGGAAACGTGAGGAGAAAATACCATGACAATGGATGACCGCGATGGTCTGATTTGGCTGGACGGGGATAGGGTGCCGTGGCGGGAAGCAAAGGTGCATGTCTTGACCCATACCCTGCATTATGGGATGGGAGTGTTTGAGGGCGTGCGCGCCTATAAAACGAAACGGGAGCCGGCCATCTTTCGGCTTGATGAGCACACCCGGCGCTTGTTTAATTCAGCTCGGATATTGGGCATGGCGTTGCCTTTCGACTTTGACGTTCTCCGACAGGCACAACTGGACATCGTGCGGGAAAACCGGCTGGCCAGTGCCTATATTCGCCCGATGTGTTTTTACGGCTCTGAAAGCATGGGACTGCACGCCGAGAACCTACGAGTACATTGCATGATAGCGGCTTGGGAATGGGGATCCTATCTGGGCAAGGAGAATATGGAGCGGGGGATTCGCGTCAAGGTTTCCTCCTTCTCCAGACATCATGTTAATGTCACCATGTGTCGCGCTAAATCCAATGGCAGTTACATGAATTCTATGCTAGCGGTTCAGGATGCAACTGCCTGCGGGTACGATGAGGCATTGCTGCTCGATACCGAAGGCTATGTCGCCGAGGGCAGTGGTGAAAACGTGTTTATCGTTCATGATGGTATATTGTTTACACCGGATCTGACTTCGGCACTAGATGGAATTACTCGCCGCACAATTTTTACGCTGGCCGGAGATCTTGGTATTCCCGTGCGGGAAAAACGGATTACGCGGGATGAAGTATATATTGCCAATGAGGCTTTTTTCACCGGTACTGCCGCCGAGGTAACACCCATTCGGGAAGTAGATGGGCGACTCATCGGTTCCGGACGTCGCGGCCCCGTTACCGAAGCTCTGCAGGCCCGTTATTTTGATCTCGTTCATGGGCGACTGGATATGCATATGGATTGGCTGGCATATGTTTAGCTGAACATTGATCGTCGGAGTGACGATGATTATAGTCTGCGCGTGCGCCACTCATCCTTATTAAGGGATAAACTGGATGTGTAGAAATCCTTTCGCATCGATAGTGAGCCATTGAGGTTTTCGCCAATCGATAAACCTATCGATATATTATGGAGGTTGCCATGCCAAACTCACATACTGCACTGCACCAGGATCAATATCGCATCCCCAATACCCGGAAATTGGTGGAAGTGACAGCCGACGATTTGCCCCTCCATTGTCCAATAGAGGGTGAGGCGATATGGAATTCTCATCCCCGGGTTTTTCTACTAATAAGGGAGAAGCCCCTGGATGATGATGGCGCCCGGCATGCGCGTTGTCCTTATTGTAGTACAGAGTTTGTACTCCGACAGCAACCCAATGGCTGATGCACATGCCAATCAACCGTTGGCGTTGTAAAGCTGGGAAAACTTCGCCAGGGTATGTTTTACATTATCTCGTGCTTTGGGTACTGGAAGATCTTGCCAGATTTCCGTTATCGTGACAGCAGATTCTGAAGCATGCCTGATTATTGGACCTTCCTGGGTCGGAGATATGGTGATAGCGCAAAGTCTATTCAAGATATTGCGCATGAGATGGCCTGAACTAGCTATCGATGTGCTGGCCCCGTCCTGGTCTAAGCCATTGTTGGAACACATTCCAGAGGTACGTCAAGCGCTGGAACTACCTTTGGTACATGGACAATTGGGTCTAACCATGCGCCGGATCACGGCAAAATCCTTGCGTAGGATGAATTATCAACGTGCGATTATTTTACCCAATTCTTTCAAGTCTGCATTGATTCCCTGGCTAGCCGGTATCCCGCTGCGCACGGGCTATCGCGGTGAACAGCGGTTTGGGTTGATCAACGATATGCGCTATCTTGACAAACACTGGTTGCCGACGACCATTCAGCGCCTTGTTGCGTTAGGGATGGAAAAAAGAGCCAGGCCAGCCCTGGAACACTGCCCATCACCCACCTTACGGGCTGATCGACAACAGGCATTGCAAGCGGTGCGGCGCCTGGGATTGAATCTGGAGCGGCCTGTTCTTGCCTTGTGCCCGGGAGCTGAATATGGCCCCGCCAAGCGTTGGCCGCCGGCACATTTTGCTGCGGTAGCACGCCATTTTCGCGCCTTAGGCTACCAAGTCTGGGTCTTCGGTTCAGAGCGCGATAAAGTAGTGGCTGATGAGGTGTGCTACGAAACGGGTTCCGAATGTTTTAATTTAGCCGGGTGTACTCGTCTGGGTGAAGCCATAGATCTCCTTTTTATGACAACGGCTGTAGTGAGCAATGACTCCGGCCTAATGCATATTGCCGCAGCACTCAGTTTGCCCCTGGTGGCGGTTTATGGATCCTCCGATCCGGGTTTCACCCCGCCTCTATCCAAGTGCGCCCAGATAGAGCGCTTGGATCTTGCCTGTAGTCCCTGCTTTCAGCGTAAATGTCCGCTTGGACATTTACGCTGCTTGCGTGATCTACACCCTGATCGAGTGATTCGCTCCCTGAGTAAATTACTCGATCGGTCGCATGAGATTATCTGATGCGCATACTCCTGATCAAGCTCTCATCCCTTGGTGATGTCATCCATGCACTGCCCGCCGTTCAGGATGCCTGGCTGGTGAACAAAGACATTCACTTCGACTGGGTAATCGAGGAGGCATTCGCCGAGATTCCCCAATGGCATTCGGCTGTTGAACGAGTTTTCCCTATTGGGCAGAGGCGCTGGCGGCATCATTGGTGGTCGACGAGAGCTGAACGGTTGGCCTTTCGGCGAGATCTACGTCATGAACGTTATGATCTGGTTCTGGATGCACAGGGGTTAATCAAGAGTGCAACAGTGGCTCATTGGGCTCGGGGTCAGCGAGCTGGGTTGGATTGGCATTCCGCTCGGGAATCACCGGCCAGTCTCGTTTATCAGAAGCGCTTTCGGGTGGAACCGGCCCAACACGCAATCACCAGGATGCGACAGTTGTTTGCTCACGCGCTAGATTATCCCTTTCCAGAGAGTGAACCGGAATACGGCATCCTTCGAGAACAACTGCCGCGGACCGAATGGCATGGTGATTTGATACTGTTGCATGGCACGACCTGGCCCAGCAAGCATTGGCCAGAAAGTTACTGGCAAACGTTGATCAAGTGGGCGGGGAAAATGAGCTGGAAAGTATTGTTGCCCTGGGGAAATGAGGCTGAGTTGAATCGGGCTCACAGGTTGGCCGTGGCTGGCGGAAAGTTTGCTCAGGTATTACCCCGGTTAAATCTGCAGGAGATGGCCGCGGTCATGACGAGCGTGCGCATGGTGGTTGGTGTGGATAGCGGGCTGGTTCATCTGGCTGCGGCCTTGAATGTACCAACACTGACGCTATACGGCCCCACGTGGCCGGATTACACGGGTACTCGCGGGAGGAATCAGATTCATCTGGTAGCCGATTTTCCCTGCGCCCCCTGTCTGCGTAGACAGTGTACCTTTCAAGGGGAGGCGCAGGTTGAGCCCGCCTGCTTTGGCACTATCTCCCCGGGGAGAGTTGAAAAGGAGATTATCCAATTCATGGAATCAATGGACGAGCGGGATGCATAAACCATTTTCAGCGATTATCATTACTTATAATGAAGCTGTGAATTTGGCGCGCTGTCTCCAAAGTATCGATTTTGCGGACGAAATCGTGGTGGTTGATTCCGGGAGTACGGACGAAACCCTGACTATTGCGAAAAACTATGGAGCGCGGATCATTCATCAGTCCTGGCTGGGCTATGGCCCGCAGAAGCGTTTTGCTGTGGAGCAGGCCACCCATGACTGGGTTTTGTGTTTGGATGCTGATGAACGAGTGACGCCGGATTTGCGCGCAAGTATTGAGGTGGTGCTCGTAGCACCGCAGGTGCGTGCCTGTCATCTGTTGCGCCGCAATCGTTTCCTGGGGCGTTGGCTTCGGCACGGGGAAGGTTATCCGGATTACGTCGTGCGCCTGTTTCATCGTGGATATGCCCAGTGGAGCAATGCTAGCGTGCATGAACATGTAGAAACGGGTGATGCCCTGATGATCACCCTGACTGGTGAACTGTTACATGAATCCGAAGACGGTGTGTGTGAGTACGCCCTGAAACAGGTGCGCTATGCGCGGTTGCAGGCGGAATATCTGCGCTCTATCGGTAAACATTCCGGATTCTTGCAGGCGATCGGGAGTCCTTTGGTTCGTTTTATGCGATTTTATGTCATCCGTCTGGGATTTCTCGATGGCTTAGCCGGATTTGCGCACATCAGCCTGGGTTGCCTCGCTTCATTTCTCAAGCACCTGGAGCTCGTTCGCTTACCGGATAATATGGACAAGACCTGATTGGCTAGCTGATTTACCACACTAACCTATTACCCTTATTCATCTGATCTCTCCCTTATTTTCAGTTAATTAGACATCTTCTGATACTATTTAATCTTAATTATTATGTCTATCCTGTTAAAATTAATCCATTGTGTGAATATCTCACTGCTGTCCCATTAAGATAAATAGGGACCCACACGGATTCGTGGGGGTAAGTTCTGGATCAAGGGTAATGGAGCCTATTGAAAGTCAGTAGATAGGCAGGGGATTCGTGTGATGTGTAAATGGTTTCATATTACGCTCGGGTCGGCAGCATGAGAGAACCCCGCCCAATCCGGGCGTTCTTTGTATTCCCCGGGTTTAGCATCACATCGAAATTAGCAGGTGTATTGGGTGATCGGTATTGATGAGATATCCATACGCAAAGGGCATCACTACCAGGTTATCGTCAGTGACCTGGTGGAACAAGGCCGTCCTGTCCGGGTCAGTGGCGAAAGCCGGAAAGAGACTGACATTGACTTGTTTTTCCAGGCGCTGGGGAGAAAGAGCGCTTGTATCGAACTGGTGGCTATGGATAGGTGGAAGCCGTCAGGAACCCGGTACTGAAGAATACACCGAAGGCCCGGATCATCTTTGACAAGTTCCATATTATGAGCCATCTCTCAAAGGCCCTTAATGAAGTTCAGCATCGTGAATACAAACCTCTCAGTGGCAAGGACAGGAGTGACCTCAGAGTCAGCGTTATGCCCTGCTCTCACGATGAGAGAACCTGAGCCTGGATGGAACGCTCCCTGAAAAAGCTGTTTCAGGCCAACCGGCGTCTGCATGCAGCCTATGTCCTCAAAGAAGCCTTCAGCCAACTTTGGGACTACTGCACTGAACGTAGCGCTCGCGCCCCTCATGCAGGTCGTTAGCCGTAGGAGAAACGATGAATCGAAGCAGGGCATCAAGGATGTTTGAGGAAGCAAAGCATTATTGCGAGGAGAATTACTCAGACGAACTGGAATGGGCAAGCGGCATAAATGCTGAGACCTTTAGAAATCTAAAATCAAAACAATTCTTAACCGAATATTGTTGGGTAATCTATGCGAGTGGATTCAAAGTTTCTACTGTTGAAGCGATATTTCCAGATTTAAAGGAAGCTTTTAAAGGATTCGATATTCAAGCTCTCTCCCGAATGAGATCTATAAAGCCAGCATTACAAGTATTTAATAATGAGCGGAAAGCCGACTCTTTTGCTAAAGGTGTCAAGGCAATTGCTGAAGAAGGGTTTTCTACATTTAAGAAACGCCTCAAGAAAGAGGGGGTTGACATGCTTGAACAACTTCCTGGCATCGGTCCAATAACAAAATATCATCTTGCTAAAAACATCGGACTTATAGATGAAGCCAAACCTGATATATGACTGGAGCGTGCGGCAGAAGCGAGCAATACCTCAGTAAATGAGCTCGTCGAATTTTTAAGCAAGAAATACAGCATGTCTCGTCATGCTGTCGATGTGGTTTTGTGGAGGCATGGCGCTGATAATGGTCTTGGGCTATCAAACGGCTAACAAGGCAAATGCACTCGGACGGTTAAAAGCGGCGCTCGTTCCTCGCTCTGCTTTTTGCCGCCGGTGATTTGCGACGTTAGGCAAGACATATAATCCCAATATTAGATTTTCATCCGACGCAAAGGAATTTTTATGAACTGGGGGAATGAAGAGTCAACACATGACGTGTTTCTGAGTCATAGCAGTTTGGACAAAGATTGGGTTGCCAACCTCAAAGAGTCCCTGAATCACTATAAGATTAAATCATGGCTGGACAAGGATAAGATTCGACCAGGAGAGTACTTTGCGGAAGCACTTGAAACAGCTTTGGAGCATTGCAGCACAGTTGTATTCGTGGTTACGGAAAGGGCGATTTCATCGGGGTGGGTCAAAGCTGAGTACCATCGTGCTTTGTCATTAATTGCCAAATCACCGGATAATATCGAACTTATTCCTGTCATAAAAGAGAAAGTGACAATTCCAGGGTTTTTAGCTGATAGAAATAATGTGGATTTCACCATTGTCGAAACATACAACAAGAACGTATGGAAATTGGCGTGTGGGATTAAAAAAGAAAAACCAAGTAACATCATTGATGTGGCTAGAAACATACCCGTATCAAAGTCCTCTTTAAACGCTGAAGATGTAAACGAAAGTACCAATACTTCATTGTTGTCGTTCCCCCATACAAGGAAAATAGCACGAGCGTTGCTAGACGATGTTCACAATTTAATAGCATCGCACGGGGTTGATGACGACACATGGTCGCAGGCTATTTCATCCCAATATTTTCTGGCAGGAATTGCTAGGGCTTTAAGACTTACAGATCAAAAAGATTACGAGCGATTGTTAAACAAATTTCTTAGTAGTTTTCATCGTCAAATCGACGAAACGTTGATTTTGGAAAAGGACCACATCCTTGTTACCCCAGAGGAATTAAGAAAAATTGTTGATTGCATGGAAGAAGAAGACAAAAGAGATGCGTATTTTGCGCAAAGCGCAAAAACAAAATGGGACTGCATTGACGCCTGGAAACTGCATTACAACTATTTATATGGTCTTGCGGTAGAAATTAGTAACGATAAAAACCATAAAATATTAAACGACATCCAGTCACATGCTATCGGAGAGCTAATATATGATCAAAAACAGACACAATTAGAAGATCATGGTGGCTGACATCCTTATCATATCCCCTGGATAACAGCAAGAATTCTTATAGGATTAAAGCACTCTAGCATAGATAACCGCCCCGATTATTCGAAAATTTTTAATGTCATTAGCAAGGGCCTTGAGCCACTAGTTCGCAGAATTTATGATAGCAAATATTGGAGAAGCGGTGTAGGCGATTGGGTTCCAGATTGGGAATCGACTGCGCTCTGTCTAGAAGCACTAAATGAGTGGAGGGTCATTGATCAATATAGGGGCAAGGTGACACCAGTAATTGAGTATGTAATTGCGCACGAAAACGACTGGTTGGTCGATCCGCCAAATTTGTCAACTGAGAATGATTCCAACTTGACCTTGGCTTCCGTCTTGATGGTGTGTTCCATATTGCAGATATCTCTGAACGAAAAATCCAATGACGGCCTGTCGGTAGACGTAACAAGTTATTTAAACTACCTAAAAAAGGTTGTTTCTTTAGTCCGTTCATCGGCCAATCTAAATAGTCGGCAATTTTGTACTATTCCACAAATAGCATATTACGTGGTCAAGACAGTCTACTATCCCACGAAGTGGAATAATGAGTAGCACTATCGGAACGTGGGGCAAAGAACTTGCTCAGATATGGACAAATTATTTGCCGCCATATCGGGTTTCTTGGTCGGAACTTGGGATTTACAGTAAGTATTTAAGACTCCTCCAGCATCAATTCAATGAGCAATCTCTCAAATTACTGATCTTGGGGTCGACCTCCGAATTTAGGGAATGGGGTCATGAAGAGCATCTTAATGTTACTGTGATTGACTACAGTAATGATTACAATGGAGTTATTCTCAAAAGTGGTGTTTGACCCGTTGAGTCAAGCGGCGACCTGATCAT
>CAZUKD010000044.1:0-11798 GCA_964620825.1 uncultured Ectothiorhodospiraceae bacterium | reverse complement strand
GTCACCAAACGCCCTTGCAAGCGATCCGCACCTGGCGTAAAGATCGACCTGAACTGTTTGTTGGACGTCCAAAGAACCAGACGGGACTGGACACACCCGGTATGCCGGCTGATCCTCGGTGTCAGTGCCATCGCTCACAATTATTCTGCCGTGTGTAGGCTGGAAGGCCTGATTAACGCACTGTGTGAACAGGGAACCGAGATGATCTTTGCTCGCGTGACGCCGGAACTGGCGGCATCTTTGTGTCGGCATGAGCTTGATCGGCATTTAGGCTCTTGTGCTGTTTATGTTTGTTTGTATGGTGCGCTGACCTACATTGAAAGCGCACAAGGTATACTGCAGCGGAACTTGCGCAGGGTGGTCTGGATCCATGAATGAATCTCCACCAGTGCCGGTCAGAGATCCACGCCGACAGACTTTGCGGCGCATGCGCGGGATCGCCTTAGCGTTGCTGGTGGCTGCAATCACTGGCCTGGTCGTCAGCGAATATTTCGGTGGCGAGGGCGGATGGAGCTGGCTCAAGGCTTTCTGTGAGGCGGCAGCGGTGGGTGCGTTGGCCGACTGGTTCGCGGTAGTAGCACTGTTTCGTCGCCCGCTCGGATTGCCGATCCCGCATACGGCCATCTTGCCCACCAAGAAAGATGAGATCGGTGACGATCTGGCTGCATTTGTACAAAGCCGCTTCCTGGAACCGGGCGCGATTACTGCCAAACTGGCTGAATTCAACCCAGCGGGGCGCCTGGTCGAATGGTTGAGCGATGAGCGGCGGACCCGAGCCTTGGTTGGCCAGGGCCGACATCTGGGGATGGGCCTGCTCGAACAGATGGATGCTTCCCGTCTGGAAAGCCTGATGACGGAGGTCGCCCAGATGACTCTGCGCCAGATCGATATGAGCCGGATAGGGGGTCAATGGCTGGAGCTACTCACTCGCAGCGGGCGGCACCAGCAATTACTGGATCTGCTCCTTGGCTGGCTGGCTGAGCGCCTGGACGACAAGGCCGTCAAGGATAAAATATTTCAGATGATTGTTGCCGCTATCGAGAAAGAATCGAAATGGGCGCGGGTAGCCAATCGGGTAGGATTGGTGGATCTGTTGTCTGGTATTGCAACGGATCGACTGCCGCTAATCATCGAGCGGTTACAGGAAATCATGCGTGACCCACAACATTCTTACCGTCAGGCCTTAGAAACCCAGCTCCAGGTCTATGTGGAGCGGCTGCAAAATGATTCGGAAGCCCGTGCCTGGATCAACGGACGGATCATACGTTTCATTGAATCTCCAGAATTTAGAAGTTTTATCGGCGCAGTCAGCCAGGATGTCAGGCTCTGGCTTAGGATTGATCTGGAGCAGGAAGATTCCCAACTCGGGCGCTGGGCACTGCGTGCAATTCATGGTTTTGCACAACGGCTCGGGCAGGATATTTCCTTGCGCGATGAAATCAATACTCTAGTACTGACTCTGGTACGGGAGCTGGCGCCGGCAATGGGCGCATTTCTCACCACGCATATTGCGCATACCGTGCATGCCTGGGATGAACGTCGGCTGGTCGAAGAACTGGAGCTCAGCATCGGCTGTGATCTGCAATATATTCGTTTCAATGGCACCCTGGTTGGAGGCATCGTGGGCTTACTTTTACATGTCTTGGTCGTATTCGGCGTGCCGCTTCTGGGGTGAGCTGGCCAATAGTCATCTGCAAACCCTGCAGTCTTAGAGCTACATTCGCCGATCAGGGTAGTAGAGCCTGGACGATTTACTGTTCACGCAGCGGTAGTTTGGGCATGGGTCTACTCACTTTTTGGTTCAGAGTGTGGCGATGCGTTGACGTTGGGTACACAGGTGATCCAGCGCGGTTCTGGTTTCGGCCAGGCGCTGATGTTCCTGCTCAACCACCTGATGAGGCGCACGATCAAGAAAATTTGGGTTCTGAAGTTTGACTTCCGAAGCCAGGAGATTTTTTTCCAGCTTGGTAATTTCTTTGTCTAAGCGCCGGGTTTCGGCTTGTTTGTCAATCAGCCCTGCCAGTGGAATCAGGATCCGCATCTGACCCACCAGTGCCACCGCGGCTTCGGGTTCTGGTGTACTGGCTTCCAGCCAGTCGATGCTTGCCAACCGGGCCAGTGTTTGCACAAAGTGTCGATGCTGTTCTAACCTTTTTTGATCTACACCATTGAAATCGGCGAGCAGTATGGAGAGTGGTTTTCCTGGAGCGATGTTTATTTCTGCACGAATTCTACGGATACCCTGTACGAATTCTTGCACCCAGGGCATGTCAGCTTCTGCTACTTCGTCCAGTTTGGATGAGTCTGGACGAGGCCATGGCTGTAGCATGATGGTTTCCCCCTGACAGTCTGCCAGCGGGGCAATAGATTGCCAGATTTCTTCGGTGATAAAGGGCATGATCGGATGTAGTAGGCGCAGTAGGGTTTCCAGAACACGAACCAAGGTTCTGCGGCTGCTGCGGAGTTGGATTTCAGTTGCCGCTGGATTGGCGAGTGTCGCTTTGGCCAGCTCCAGATACCAGTCGCAGAAGGTATGCCAGGTGAATTCGTAGAGGCTCTGCGCTAGCAGGTCAAATCGATAGTTTTGGAAATGCTCGCCTGCTGTAGCTTCAGTACGTTGTAAGCGGGAAATGATCCAGCGATCGGGCAGGGACAGTTTTATGGGTAGATTGGAATCGAGGCCGACATCCTGATCCTGCGTATTCATCAGTACGAAGCGGGCGGCATTCCAGAGCTTATTACAAAAATTACGGGATCCCTGGATGCGGCCCAGATCGAAACGGATATCGCGTCCATTGGTGGCTAATGCCGCGAAGGTAAACCGTAAGGCATCGGTACCCAATGCAGGAATACCATCCGGGAATTCCTTGCGGGTAGCTTTTTCGATCTGGTGGGCTTTCTGGGGTTGCATCAGGCCACGGGTGCGTTTGGTGATCAGCGTTTTCAGGTCGATACCATCGATGAGGTCAATCGGATCGAGTACATTACCCTTTGATTTGGACATTTTCTGACCTTCGGCATCGCGAATGAGCCCGTGGACATACACTTCATGGAATGGGACGTCCTGCATGAACTTCAGTCCCATCATGATCATTCGGGCGACCCAGAAAAAAATGATATCAAAACCGGTGACCAGTACGTTGGTTGGATAATAATGAGCGAGTTCCGGTATTTTTTCTGGCCAACCCAGCGTGGAAAATGGCCAAAGAGCGGAGGAAAACCAAGTATCCAGCACATCTTCATCGCGTTGCAGGGGGTAGTCCGGCGATAAGCCGTACTTTTTTCGGATATCGACCTCATTGTGCCCAACGTAAATTCTGCTTTCTGCGTCGTACCAAGCGGGAATCCGGTGTCCCCACCAGAGCTGACGGGATATACACCAGTCTTCGACCCGGTTCATCCAGTCGAAATAAGTTCTGTCCCAATTTCCCGGAACAAATCGAATTTTTTTATCGCGTACAGCGGCAATGGCTGGCTCGGCCAGTGGCGCGATTTTTACGAACCATTGATCTGTTAGATAAGGTTCAATGACTGCTCCGGAACGATCTCCCCGAGGTATCATCAACCGATGGTCATCGATGCGTTCCAGTAATCCCAGTTCACGTAAATCGTCGATGGCGCGTTCGCGTGCCGCGAAACGATCAAGACCGCGGTAAGCTGGAGGAGCGATGTCATTGATGTGCGCATCAGGGGTAAAAACGTTGATCAAAGGCAGATTATGGCGCTCACCGACGGCGTAGTCGTTGAAGTCATGCGCCGGAGTGATCTTGACGCAGCCCGTCCCAAATTTAGGATCGACATGCTCATCGGCAATGATCGGAATATGTCGTCCGGTTAGCGGCAGAGCAATCTCACGCCCGATTAAGTGGGCATAACGTGAGTCATCAGGGTGTACGGCGACCGCGGCATCTCCGAGCAAGGTTTCCGGACGGGTCGTGGCCACAACTAGGTATTCCGTAGAATTGGCGAGGGGATAGCGGAGATACCATAGATAGCCCTGCTCTTCCTCGGCGATCACTTCCAGATCGGAAATCGCAGTATGCAAGACAGGGTCCCAATTAACCAGCCGTTTACCACGATAGATCAGGCATTCTTCATACAGGCGTACGAATACTTCAGTAACCGCGTGAGATAGGTCTTCGTCTAGGGTAAAGCGTTCCCGGCTCCAGTCCACCGAAGCACCCATGCGTCGCAGTTGTTGGGTGATGGCGCCACCGGATTCCTGTTTCCACGCCCACACCCGCTCTATGAAATGTTCGCGGCCAAGATCATGGCGAGTCAGGTTTTCCTGGTTGAGCTGGCGTTCGACCACCATCTGGGTGGCAATGCCCGCATGATCCGTGCCGACCATCCATAATGTGTCATCACCACACATACGGTGATAGCGCACCAGTGTATCCATCAGGGTATCCTGGAAAGCGTGCCCCATGTGCAGCGTTCCGGTCACATTGGGGGGTGGAATCATGATGCAGAAGGGAGTGCCTTTTCCACTGGGAGTGAAATACCCGTGTTTCTCCCAATATTGATACCAATGCTGTTCCATGCTTTCCGGCGAGTAGCTTTTTTCCATACTACACAAATTCCATGATTTGGCTGAAGCGCGGAATTATAACTATCATGCCAGCAAATGCCGAATCCTGTTCCCGGGAAAATCAATGATTGCTGTCGTGTTCAGTAAACCTACTATTTTATTTCAATTTTTCGATGACGATATGAGTCAGGTGTTCGATGAATTCATCCTGGTATTCCAACAAGGTCTGGCTGACGGCTGTACGAATGAGAGCCTCATTAATCGATGAGGGTATTGTTTTTCCCACCGGGCGGGTTGGCTCGGTTATGATTTCTTCGTGATCATTCGTTTGCTGTTCTTCCTGGGGATATAGATAACTCATAAGATCATTGAGATTGACGTCTTGAGCATGATGATCATGATCATCATGATCGGTAGAATATTCGTTGAGGAATTCAGGAAGGTTTTTGTCATTGGGAAGTCTGGCTTCGGTATCTTCGGCGCTCGGTTCACCCAATTTGTCGAATACCTTCAGGCGGGGTGGTTTATCATTACCTTCCCTGGGGGCGTGCAGTACTGGTTCGGTTTCATCATCGAATAGGTCTGGGAACAAGCTGACATCTTCCATCGGTGGAGCTGACAAGATGGGTTCATTTTGTTCCGGCCAGGATGTGGAGGAATTCAGTTTTGTTGCCGGGTTTCCCGGAAAAACCAGATCTGTCAAAGTGGGGATTTGATCCGGATCAGGTTTATTAGTTTCCATTTTGAGGTACTCCAGGCTCGCTGGCAGACAATCTTCCAGAATAATATTAGCCCTGTTCATCTAGTGAGAGAGATTTTGTGTATTTTGAGAGGATAACCGCGTTGCTGATAAAAGCGGTAACGGTTTCTGCCAGCGAGTCGGTTCTCCGGGCTTTCATCCACGATTTCGGCGACTCGGTCAAAGCGGCTGAAAAATGGAGAGGTTTCCATGGAAAGATTGATCATGATATCCCGATCTAACGGGGGGGATTGGCCGTACCCGATGAGGATATAGGGTAGCTCTTTTGGGATATCGCCCTGCTCTCCCAGCAAGGAATGTGGAAGGAAGCTGTTATCCCGATAAACCCATAATAGACGATCGACTCGCCGCGATTGATCCTCATTTGTGGCATGGATATAGAGATCTTTTCCTAGCCGGTGAATTTTTTCTGCCAGCCGACAGGCAAGTTTCAGCCGTGCTTCTTCGGTTTGGTCGGCCAGTAGATAAAAATCTATTCGGGTCATGGCCTGGCGGGAATTTGTGCTTGAGTCAGGAATTCCATCAATAAAGGAACCGGGCGGCCGGTCGCCCCTTTCTTATCTCCGCTAACCCAGGCTGTGCCGGCAATATCCAGATGTGCCCAGCGATATTTGCGGGTAAAGCGGGAAAGAAAACTAGCTGCAGTAATCGTGCCCGCTGCGCGACCACCAATATTGGCCATATCGGCAAAATTGCTCTTTAGGAGATCGCCATATTCTTCCAGCAAGGGTAATTCCCAGACTCGATCGAAGCTATTCTCACCCGCTAGTCTAAGCGCGGCATTGAGTTGATCGTCATTACCGAGCAAGGCACTGACTTCATGACCTAGCGCAATGATTGTGGCTCCAGTCAAGGTTGCGATATCAATGACTACAGCAGGGGTGAAACGTTCCGCATAGGTCAGGGCGTCGCAGAGAACGAGGCGTCCTTCAGCATCCGTATTGAGGATTTCGACCGTCTGACCGGATAAGGTTTTGACAATATCGCCGGGGCGGGTAGCTTGTCCGCCCGGCATGTTTTCAGCGGCAGCCATGATACCAATGACATTACGTTTCAGTTTCATTTGTGCGCAAGCGGACAATGTACCCATGACGCTGGCGGCGCCACTCATATCAAACTTCATTTCATCCATTTTGTCGGATGGCTTTAGGGAGATACCACCCGTATCGAAAGTAATTCCCTTGCCAACCAGAACAATGGGATTATCGCCTTTAGCCCCCCCGTAGTATTTGATAATAATCATCTTCCCCGGTTCGGCGCTGCCTTTGGAGACGGCGAGGAAGGCACCCATGCCCAGTTTTTCCAAGTCGGATTCATCCAGGATCTCGACCTCCAGATCTTGGTGCCGTTTCTTTAGAGACTTGGCCTGCTTGGCCAACAAGGTTGGAGTGCAAACATTGCCCGGAAGATTAGCTAAATCGCGAGCCAAAGTGGTGCCCCGGGCGATGGCAAGCGCAGCGGTCACAAGGACCTGATCGACGGATTCTTCGGCCCATAACTCCAGTTTTTTAAGCGTGGGTTTGACAGGTTTATTCTTCCCGGTTTTGAACTGATTGAAATGATACAGGGCGGCATCGCTTGCCAGTAATGCTTGGCGCATGCGCCAATTGATATCGTGATGAGCTACTTTTAAGGCTGGAAGGGTGGATATGGCCTGGCGAATCTTGCTGTGTTTCAGAGTGTTGATAGCCAGTTGACAGGCTTCGATATAATTTTTTTCTTTGAAGTCAGTGTAGGTGCCGCAGCCCACCAGCAAAATTCGATCAACCCCAAGACCGGGTGGATCGTAGAGGAACAGGGTTTGCCCCTTATTGCCATCAATATCTCCCCGCTTGATCTGCCGGATCAGCCAGCCTTTAGTCAGGGCATCAAGAGATTTGATCGTTTCTTCGAAATGCTCGTCTTGAAACAGTCCCATGATGAGGCAGGGGGTTTTTAGTTGTTCAGCGAGCGAGGTGATCGATTGGTATTCCATAAATCTCTCCTGTTCGAAATAAGAAAGTCTGTTCAGGTAAGCTTTGAGACAAGATAATGTATCGAAACTACGTGATTTCCTCTATTTCTTTTTGGCACATTGCCTAAGTTTGAATGTCATGGACAGCATACCATTACGAGACGGGCATCCCCTGCCGTCTGGTTCGATGACGGATTGTGTGAGGGTCAATTTAATCGAATTACTGGCTCGGATACTCTGTCGGTAATGTGCCGAATCTATGCTTCCACTGCCTGATAAACTGGTTACTCCACGCTTGATTTTGGCAATCCTATTAACTGATCGGAAAATGTATCTAACCGGAAGCCCAATCACATGATACTTATTTATGGCGGCGTATCTCTTGGGTGGGGCTTATCAAGGAAAACAGTCTACTTGACCGAAACTTTTATATTTCCTGTACGGCTCTATGGATTGTTCAAGTCGAGTTCGGAAGGTATCTGGAATTTTGTTATCCTTTAAGGGCTTACCGACCTATCTAAGGTAACAGTTGTGATGACTAAATTAGATTTTCCGCAAGCATCTAATAACGTGGATGTGCAGGATAAGTCAGTGATGTTATTGAGCAACGAGGAATTTTCTGTTGCGGAGAAGGAAAAGCTGGCGCTGGCGTTGACTTGGTTTACCGAGTTGGATTTGTTGTCGTCTGTTGCTATAGATGGGCGAAAAGCGGCCTTGCTACTCAAGGAAATCGGTAGTGATTTCGATACGATTCTGGCGGCGCTGTTGGCTGACCAGGGATTGCGCAGAGCCCATTCCGAAGAGGAAATCAAGGTTCGATTTGGTGAATCGGTAGCCCGCCTGGCTATGCGGATCGAGTGGCTGAACAGCTTTCCTGGCTGTCAGCAAGAAGCCCCGCAAACTCCAGAGCAAGCGGAACATGTGCGGAGAATGTTGCTGGCCATGGCCGAGGATGTGCGTGCAGTATTGGCGCAACTGGCTTACCGGGTTGAGTGCTTGCGTCGTTTGGGCAGTGAAAGTTATGAAATTCGTCATTGTTATGCGCGGGAGACTTTGGATATTTATGCACCTCTGGCCAACAGGTTGGGTGTAGGCCGATTGAAGTGGTTGTTGGAGGATCTTGCTTTCCGCTATCTCGAACCGCTGGAATATAGGCAGTTGGCCAAGGCGCTGGAACAACGACGAGATGAACGCGAGCGATATATACAGGATTTCGTGCACGAACTTCAGACCCTATTGGAGAATGAAGGCATTCGAGCGCAAGTGTGTGGGCGACCTAAGCATCTTTACAGCATCATGTGGAAAATGCGCCGTAAGCATATGGATCTGGAGGATCTATATGATTTGCTCGCGGTACGAGTGGTCGCGGATGAAGTCAGCACCTGTTATGCCGTGCTGGGCATCATTCATGCGTACTGGACATCTATCCCAAAGGAGTTCGATGACTATATCGCCAATCCCAAGGAAAATGGCTATCAATCCCTGCATACTGCGGTAATCGGGTATGGTGGGCGGCCGGTCGAGGTGCAGATTCGAACCCGAGAAATGCATGAATTCGCCGAGCATGGCGTTGCCGCACATTGGCGTTACAAGGAAGGGGGAGGCCAGGACAGGACGCTTGACAAAATTGTGAACTCATTGCGCGGCTTGCTTGAGCATCGCAATGACGGCGAGGACTTACTGGAAAGTTTTCATACAGAATTATTTGGTGACAGGGTGTTTGTGTTTACCCCTAAGGGCAAGATTCTGGATTTGTCCCGGGGATCAACCCCGCTGGATTTTGCTTACATGATTCATACCGAAGTTGGGCATCGCTGCCGAGGAGCCAAGGTCAATGGGCGTATTGTTCCTTTGACTTACAAATTACAATCGGGTGAACAGGTCGAAATTTTGGTCATGCGGGAAGCCGGGCCCAGCCGCAACTGGCTGAATCCAAATACAGGCTATTTATTTTCAGCCAGTGCTCGCGCCAAGGTACGCCAATGGTTTTTAAGGCAGGATCGCGAACGTAACCTGATGGAAGGACGCGACATTCTGGATCGCGAGATTCAGCGATTAGGTGTGGGAACACCTGATATAGCTGACTTGATGCGCCGATTCCACGCGCAAACTAAGGAAGGATTGTTATTGGCTATTGGCCGGGGCAACGTGCGTTCAGGACAATTGGTTAGCGCTCTGCGGATGGCGAGCGAGCCCTCGAAAATACAGATCATTTCACGACGCAAACCTGATACGGAAAAACTAGCCGCAAGGGGTAGCATCCGTGTACAGGGCGTGGACAATTTACTGGTACAATTCGCCAATTGCTGTAGACCTGTCGCGGGCGATCCTATCATTGGCTATATCACCAAAGGTAAAGGCGTCAGCATCCATCGCAGTGACTGTCCTAATATATTAAGTTTACCCAAAGAACAGCGGCGACGATTGATTGAGGTGGACTGGGGTGAGAGCAGGCAAAAATATCCAGTCTCTATCCATATAGAGGCTTTCGATCGCAGGGGATTGTTGCGGGACATTGCGGCTACTTTTAGTAATGAGAAAATTAACGTCCTGGC
The DNA here is from genome assembly GCA_964620825.1 of uncultured Ectothiorhodospiraceae bacterium. GTDB lineage: Bacteria > Pseudomonadota > Gammaproteobacteria > DSM-5130 > Acidihalobacteraceae > Acidihalobacter_A. Next base: position 1,998 of record CAZUKD010000044.1, on the reverse strand, counting down.
CATAAATATGCGAACCAATGCGGCAGATCAGAGCGTGTCAATGGATCTGGAAGTCGGGATCGGCGGACTGGAGCAGTTGAGTCGGGTACTTGATCACCTGACTCGGCTACCTCACGTCATTGGTGCAAGTCGAAAGCACTGACCACGGTTGGCTGGCTATATTGTTGCGTATCAGGGGGTGATATGAATGACCATGCTCGCCAGGAGGCCGGTCGCTGCGAGTAGAATGATCCCGTAAATGATGTAAAGAATGCGATGGGTATGATACATGCCGATTTCCACCTGCTTCACCGTCTGTGCGAAATTAAACCCTCCCAGCACCAGGTTGGTGACGCCTAATAGAATGAAGATGATACCGATGTGGGAAAAATTCTCTCCTGGTATCATTTTAGTGTGTACTAGCAGTGAGAGCTTCTCTAAAAAGAAATCGAATTTTTCGATAACGAATCCAAAAGCGATCAGACTGATGCCGGTTCGCACCCAGGCGAGAAAGGTGCGTTCTGCAGCCATATAAATGCGCGGATCTATGATTTCCTTGGCAGGCACAGGTATTCCCTTGTCAATATATTTCAGGTCTGAGATAAAGCGTAAAGAAACGATGAAGGTCATGACAAGGGATGGCCAAGTCAGTATCACATACAGTCGAGTGAAAAGCCTTTCCAGAGACAGCAGATGCATGGTACCCAGCAGAAGAGACATACGGTCGGCCACGAGACCCGCCCCAATGGCCATGAAAATGAGCTTGTAATAGGTCATGTAGGTCCGTTCCAGACTCATGTAGAGCCTCGGTTCCCGGATGGTAGGGAGGTTTCTCAGAAAAATCATGGGGTAATTCTGCGTCCAAGGTATTCATGATCACTTGCCAGGCTCGTATCGACCGAACACATCCATCAGCTACGACTTCTGGATAAGGTTCTACCTGGATAGCTTGGCACCGTTGCTCCTGACCCTCTTCTTTGCCTTCCTATAGGCAGCATAATATGTGGAACAACCATTACTCATATTGTGTTAGTTATGCTTTAAATAAAATCGTCCCAATCTAACTCTTCCTGTACCCTTCTGAAGGTTCCTGGTGAAGGAGTTCTATACAATTGCCATCCTGTATTCCGAACACGCTCCTGTTCTTTTTTGAGGGACGAACCCTCAGGTATCATTCCCTCCCACCCAGGGGTATTGGAAATCCTAGCAACTACAATACAGCTAAGCGGGGGGAGGTCGTTGTACAAACAGTAAAGAGAGACCATGCCGATCGCCTTAGAAAGGGTTATTCCGGCTTGGGATTCGTAACCAAGCAACTCTGCAAGCTTACCATACGTTACAGTCTTGCCGTTATGATGTTTCACCCAACCAGCCAAGGCAATCCAGACAAAATGAGCTTGTTCATATCTCCTAGCTCCAGTGATCGGTAAAGATTTTAACCTAGGTATTTTTCCAGCAGCCTTTTTCATATTTTTCTCCAACGACAGAAATGAACATAACGTGCATATTTACACATTCAGTGCTGTGTCGTCAAGGGCTATGGAGGAAAAGCAAATGATCCAGAAACCGGAGTGTTGATAATCGCTATTTGTCAGATGCCTCTGATCTTTTACATTCAATCAATTGGTAGTGGTAACATTGAAAATGGGAAAGTTGGGTGTTCAGTGTCTCATCAGACATCGCTTCGAAATGTCCCTGTTTTCCAACTTATATGAAAAGGAAAATCAAAATACCAAACAGAAGTCGAGGGTATCAAGAAGCGTGAGTATTCATATTCTATCAATCAGTAATGGCGGCATTGAGGAAAAAAGGCATAACTCAGCATAAGATAATCCCCCGGCTCTGCCGGGGGATTATCAGGGTTTGACCTATGCAGCGGTCGTTGTGAATCCGGAATCTCGCCAGGAGATGAGGGGTTCACAATAAAAGAGTATCAAAGTCCGAGTTACCCGGCGGGATTGTAAGTACCCCGTTGTGTCCATTCCGAAGCGGAGGAAGAAACGAGTGTTCGGAGTGTTA
>CAZUKD010000043.1:0-11910 GCA_964620825.1 uncultured Ectothiorhodospiraceae bacterium | reverse complement strand
TCATGTTAGAAACATGACCCCCCTTCAGACTCATTTCATATTGGACAAGGCTGTGTCTTCCATCGAAGATGTTGCTCATAATACTCTGGGGGCGTTGATCGGGGCGTTGCTGGCATTGATGTTTACCCCCCGTGGTCGATCCGGGCAATGGTTTGTTGGTTTATGGCGATATTTTTTTGCCCCGGGCAGCATCGTGAATGTAGCTCTCCTCTCCCTGTCGTTTTGGTTGGCAGCCGAACTCTTTCCTTACGCCCTTTCATTCGATATAAGTACGATCAAGGCAGCCCTTCATCCACTGGTCTATGAGTTACGAAATCCAACGGATTTCGATGTCTGGAAAATGCTGGTCGAGGCTGAAGGCCTCACTGTTGCCGGCATGCTCTTGCGCGTGAGTATGGGAAAGACTTTTTTTCTGGCCTGGAGCACATTGCTGGTGGGGGTGAGTTTGCTCAAAGTGATCGTCGTTTGGCAGGTTATCTCGCCAGAATATCTCGTTGGAGCTTTCGTGGCCTGGCTATTGTTAGCATTGCCGGGAGAATCGGGCCGCCGGGCGCAGGCGTTTGGTGGGTTGCTCGCTGCCATCGCTTATTTGGTGCTCCAGTCTTTGCGTCAGGAAGCCCCGGCCCAGCCCCATGTTTTCAATTGGATCCCGTTTGCCGAACAGATCGATGCCTTGCCCAGGATCGTGGGATTGCTGGAGACGCTATGGATCGCACTCGCGATGGTGGTCTTCACCCGCTTACTCACCGATAACTCGCAGATGATGCGATGGCTACGCTGGCTGGGTGGTTTTTTGCTATTTTGCGGCTGGTTTTGGTTGGAATGGCACAAACAGATTTTACCGGGTCGTTATGGCGACATCACTGATCCGCTAGTCGGCCTGGCAGTTTGGATGGTTGGCTGGAGCGTTCTGCGATCCTTTCAGCCTGCTGTGGAAAATCAGGATCTCACCACGGGTTCCAATTCCTTTTCGCCAACACAAAAGCAGGGGTGATAACAGACATTGGTGCTCGGGGTATTTTCCCGTCAGTGGATTTTTAATTCACGAATTCACAATTCCTGATCATGGTCGGTTGCTTCCTTAATTATCCCGGTGAAGCACGTTGTCCAGAGGGTATTGAAGTCATAAAAAGTGGCTTACTGATCTCGTTGATTGCTGTTTGCATTGGATCTGGTTTACAGTTTTTTTGGGTATTCATTGTTATTCAGTTAGAATCGCAAACTTATGAATTGATGGACTGCGTTCATGAATATTTTTCTTGCCCTCTTTACTTGGCTGGGTCAATTATTGCATTGGCTGCGGGTTGGCGTGCTCAACTTGCTCACCTTGCTGGTGCTGGCGGTCATCGGTGCAGCTCTGTTTCAGGCAACCCGGCATCCTGCTGTGCCTGATGATGCAGCGCTGATCGCAGCACCTTCCGGCTCTCTTGTTTATAGTAGCAGTATCATGCCCTGGCAATCCGTGGTGGATGAGTTGTCAGGACGAGGGCGACAAGAGGTGTTGCTCCGCCATCTCGTCGCGGCGATTGATCGATCGGCCGCCGATCCACGCATCCGTTTGCTGGCGCTCAATCTGGGCCGGTTCAACGGAGGTAGCCTGCCGCAACTGGAAACGGTAGCAAAGGCGCTACGGCGATTCCGTCAGGCGGGTAAGTCTATTTATGTTTATGCGCCAAATTATTCGCAGGGTGACTATCTGCTTGCCGCACAGGCCAATTATATTTACTTGCCCCCTTTGGGGGCGGTGATGATCGCCGGTTATGCTGATGATCATCTTTATTTTAAGGGATTGCTGAGTAAACTCGGAATAAAGGTCACCGTCTTTCGCAAAGGTAAATACAAATCTGCGGTAGAACCTTTCATCCGTGAAAACATGTCCACCAGCGCTAAAACTGAGAATCGTGCCTGGCTGAATGTCTGGTGGCAGACCTATGTTGATACGGTTGCCGAAGGGCGAGGACTGGCGCCTGCAAAAATTCGCTTCTACGCCGAAAACCTGCCGCAATTATTGGAGCAGGTTAATGGCAATGCCTCACAACTGGCCAAACAGCAAGGGCTGGTGACTGTGGTCGGTGATTATCGTCAATTCCGCAAGGCCGTGGCTACCGCTCTGGATCAGCAGCCGGATCATCTGAGAGCGATCGATTATCGGCATTACTTCGCGGCCACCCGGCCGCGGCAGGGTTCCAGGTCGATTATCGCGGTTGTCCCGATCGATGGTATGTTGCTCACTGGCGGGAGGGCGGTTCCAGGAGCGGTCATGGCCGAAGCGACGGTGCGCCAGCTGGATCGTCTGCGCCGTGAGGCGAACGTCAAGGCCGTAATATTGCAGGTCAACAGCCCCGGTGGGAGCGTCGATGCAGCAGAAGCAATTCGCCGGGCTGTTGTGAGACTGCGAAAAGCAGGTAAGCCGGTCGTCGTTTCCATGGGGACTCTGGGCGCATCGGGAGCTTACTGGTTATCCACGGCGGCAAATCAGATTTATGCTCAACGGACGACGATCACCGCGGATATCGGCGTTTTTGCACTCTACCCGGATTTTTCTGGCACTTTGACCAAGCTCGGCATTGGCTATTCCGGGGTGGCCACTACAGCAAATGCAAATGCTTTAATGCCCTTTCGCCCATTATCGCCGAAGATCGGGCAGAGTCTGCAAGCCGTCGTCGATCATCTTTATACCCGTTTTGTAACTTTGGTGGCGCAGGCGCGCCATCTCCCTCTTGCACAGGCCGAACAGGTGGCGCAGGGTCGGGCGTGGAGCGGTGAGGCAGCATTGCGCCTAAAGCTTATCGATCATTTGGGTGGTCTTCAGCAGGCGATTATCGAGGTCGCGCATTTGGCCAAACTACCGGAGAAAGCTTATCGAGTGAATTATTTACCCCGGTCTCCCGGTTATTCCATTGTGGATTGGTTGCGCCCACGTATTATGTTAGGCACGCTCCTTAGCCTGGAACCTGTCGAATGGACGGCACCGGGATTGCCGCGCGCTCCATTGCGGAACATTCAGCTTCTACTTGATCAGGCCCATTCTTATGGATTTTTTTCTTATGGACCGATGGCTCCTCAAACTTGAATTCGAGTCTGGATTGAAGAATTTCTCTTACGGCTCCTATCGATCGGTCAGCCGGTTGAATCATTTGGATACTACCCACCTGGAACAGGAATAACTTATGAAAATACAATACTATGCCAAGGGAATCAGTCCCTTGAGTCACGCACGCATCGAGCATCTAACCCAAGCTTGGGTAACCCAACATTTAGAACCCTTGCTGCGTGGCTTCGGCTATACCGAGAGCCAATTAGTGCTTGCAGTTGAAAAACATCCGCACGGAGCAGCCAAATATCTGGTTAGGTTGAAATTGCATCTCCCACCCAAAAAAATCCTGGTAGCCAAGGATGAGGTGAGGGATCTCGAATCAGCACTGGACAAGGCGCTAACAAGGATGTTGCGGGAAGTTCAACGTCATATTGACCATATTCGCAAGCGCGATGTCTATCGTCGCAAAGACCGTGTCGAACGCATGCAGGCACTTGAGGTGGCGCTTGCAAGCGTGACACCTGCCAAAGAGGTGGAAGCTATGATAGAAGCTGTGTTGCCGCGTCTACGCGAGGCGACCCATCGCGAGCTCGAATTTTTGCGCGCCACCGGTGACTTAGGCGCCGATTCGCCGACCCTTGAAGAGGTGCTCGATGAGATCGCAGCAACAGTGAAGGCATATTGGGGCGATTATCGCGAAGGTAATATTTATCATCACTTGCTGCATTTGATGCATGGAATTCTCGAACGTGAGGTATGGGAAATCCGTAAAGAAGAGAATAAAGAATCACTTGAGCACCTGCCGATTCCGGATACGGAAGAGCAGGCCAGGTGGAGGGTCGAAGAGGATATTCATGAATTTTATCAACTGGATCAGGCTGTACGCCTTGAAGATTTAATTACGAATGAGGTGGCTACGTCTTTCGAAGAGACTGCCGAGATAGCTTATATGGTGCAATTCTTAAAGGAGCTGCCCATTTCATGGCGGCGGGCATTATTCTTCCAGGAGATTGAGCTTGTAGAGGGCCATGATTTGGCGAAATTGCTTGGTGTCGAGCTGGCCGAGGTCAACCAGTGGATAGCGTATGCTAATCATTATCTTCTGGCGCGACTGGAAGACGCCGGTTTTGTACCAGAAAATGGCCAGCCTTTATTTGATTGGCGTAAACAGCGCTGAAAATCTACCCCTGATGACCTGATAGAGAGAGTAGAAATCAGGAGAAACCGGGTGCGGTACTGATTCTGGAGGTTTATAGTGGTTGTCCGTTCAGCCTTTATTAACCTGTTGCCGTTGAAATGACCGTGAGAGTCAAAAACTGTGATCAGGGGATTTATCAAGAGAGCTTGATCATCCCGGCGGCAGGCCGTAGAATTACCGATCTTTTTGGCAAACCCTTCAGCCGATCAAGGCTGAAGCAGTTTTTCTCCTTGCTTCACTGTCCCCGGGCAGGAGGCTTCCTATTCGAAAGGAGCGTATAAAGTGCGTCATTATGAAGTGGTATTTCTGGTCCACCCAGATCAGAGTGAGCAGGTTTCGGCTATGATCGAGCGATATCGTAGGATGATCGAAGCCGATGGAGGCAGGATTCATCGTCTGGAAGACTGGGGTCGTCGGCAGCTGGCCTATCCGATCAACAAGTTACACAAGGCCCATTATGTGTTGATGAATATTGAGTGTGGCGATAAGGCCCGCGAAGAGCTGGAATCTGCATTCCGCTTCAACGATGCAGTATTGCGCGATCTATTCATCCGTATGGATAAAGCGGTTACCGAACCTTCCCCCCTGGTTCGCCCGCGTGGTGAAGAGGAAGCCGTGCGTTCTGGCGGCGAGGATTCTACCGATATTTCGGCAAATGCCAAGAAAGTAGAATAAGCCACCCTGACTGAAGAGGTAATTCCCTATGTCCCGTTTTTATCGCCGCCGCCGTTATTGCCGATTTACCGCCGAAGGTGTGGATCATATCGATTATAAGGATTTGGCCACGCTCAAGGCCAATGTCACCGAGGCCGGGAAAATTGTACCCAGTCGAATCACTGGAACCAGCGCTCGTTTTCAGCGTCAATTAGCCCAAGCCATCAAGCGCGCTCGATTTCTGGCGCTGTTACCCTATACGGATCAGCACCGCTGACCATCCCACGGGCCCGTCATTTCGTTTGCTAAACCGTATTACAACGGTCAGTTTCCCCGGAGAGGTTGCATGAATCTGATGGGCAGGTTTGCCGGGTTCATCATGTCCGGGCGTGTTCAGGCGGTGACTATAGCCGTTGGATTTGCGATTCTGGGGGCGCTGGCTCCTCCCTTGACCCCATTGAGCGGTAGCATCGTTGCCCTGGTTGCCCTGCGCATGGGCACGAATCAGGCGCTGGTGGTGATCGGCTGGGCGACTGCATTGCTGAGCATCCTGAGCCTGGGGCTGTTTGGGCAGTTCCAGGTTGGCCTGATTTACGGTTTGGCTCAATGGCTGCCGGTCCTGGTGTTCGCGTTGCTGTTGCGACGCACAGTATCCTGGCCCGTGGTACTTCAGGTGCTCGCTGGCGTGGGCATGTTAGTCGTCGTTTGGGCGCATCTCATGAATCCTGATCTGGCCCAGTACTGGCAGCGTGTTCTGCAGGCATCACTCGGGGGTACTCTGGAGCATTTGGGTATGAATGCCGTGCAGGCGGGGGATGCCATGCGCAGGATTTCAGTTTATTTTACTGGGATTTTCGTGGCCTCCATCGCTCTGGGTATCGTGATCAGCCTGCTACTAGCGCGCTACTGGCAGGCATTGCTATATCATCCTGGCGGGTTCGGAATAGAATTCACTCGCTGGCGGTTACCGAATTTGGTGGCCGGTCTGATGTTATTGTTAGCGGCATTGGCGTTTTCCTTGCGCATCCCGTGGGTTATTGAATTATTCATGGTGGGGGCTGTGCCGTTTCTGCTCCAGGGAATCAGCCTGATGCATGGGTTGGCGCGTCAGGCGGGCATGCACCGTGGCTGGTTGATTGGGCTCTATATCCTGCTGTTGTTCGCAACCCTGCAGATGGCGGCTTTGTTGACGGCTTTTGGAGTTATGGATAGTTTTGTGGATATTCGCAAGCGTTTGGCCAAAAAATCCTGAGCGGTTATTTGGCATCATTCAATAGTGGAAGGGTAATATTATGGAAATCATATTGTTGGACAAGATTGACAATCTGGGTGATCTAGGCGATAAAGTCAATGTCAAATCAGGTTACGCACGCAATTATCTCATTCCAACGGGCAAGGCTAAATACGCCACTCTGGAAAATATTGCCGAATTCGGGATGCGCCAGATGGACCTCGAAAAGGTAGCTGTTGAAGCGCTGATCGTGGCCCAGGTACGCCGTGAACAACTAGAAGGTATGGTGATTGCAATCAGCGCTCATGCAGGTAGTGAGGGCAAGCTGTTTGGCTCCATCGGTACTCAGGATATTGCTGATGCCCTTACTGTCGCCGGTGTTTTGGTGGAACGCAAGGAAATCCGCTTGCCCGAAGGCTCGATCCGCTCTTTGGGAGAGCACGAAATTGCCATACATTTGCATGTCGATGTCAATACTGTGGTCAAGCTCATCGTCAAGGCAGGGGAAGCCACCCACTAGAGGCTTGTCGCGCATCCCTAGCTGTCTTTCGGATAAGATGCAGCTGGTTGTGAGGATTAGGGCGTGGCTGACGAGGATCCTGGGGATAGTTTGAGATGCAATCTGCAATACGCAGGCTGGATTTTGGTTGGTATGGCAAGGCCGATTGGGGTGGATAGGATGCACCCTCTGCGAGGGTTCAGAGGGTGGTCAGAATCGGTAGCCTTTGGGTAGATTGGATCGGGTCGGGTAATTTATGGATTGTGGCGGAATTAGATGATGGTGGAAGCGATTTCCCGGTCACAACGCAACACCCAGGTTATGCCTGAGGCACTACGGATTCCCCCGCACTCGGTAGAGGCCGAACAAGCAGTTCTGGGTGGTCTGATGCTGGATAACAGCACGTGGGAGCAGGTAGCCGACCGGATCGCCGAAGCCGATTTCTATCGTCAGGATCATCGGCTTATCTTTCGGGTCATCCAGCAGCTGGCCGAGGCTAACCAACCGCTGGATGTGATTACCCTTGCGGAAGCACTGGAGCATATTGGAGAGTTGGAGTCCGCGGGTGGCCTGGCTTACCTGGGGGCGCTGGCCAAGGAAACCCCCAGTGCCGCCAATATTCGGGCCTATGCCGACATCGTTCGTGAGCGCTCCATTCTGCGGCAACTGATTTCGGTGGGAACCCGCATTGCTGATAGCGCTTTTAATCCGGAAGGGCGCAGTTCCCGCGAAATTCTCGATGATGCCGAAAAAAATGTTTTTGATATCGCCGAATTGGGGGCACGTACCCAACAGGGATTTGTCAGCATAAAATCACTACTCAAACCGGCGATCGATCATATCGAACAATTATCCGAACGAGAAGATGCCATCATTGGACTGGCGACCGGTTATGAAGATTTTGATGAGCGCACCTCGGGTTTGCAACCGGGGAATCTGGTGATTGTCGCGGGCCGCCCTTCTATGGGCAAGACCACCTTCGCTATGAATGTTGCTGAATATGTGGTCGTCAAACACCGTGTGCCGGTGGCTGTATTCAGCATGGAAATGCCAGGTGAACAATTGGCCATGCGCCTGCTGTCTTCGCTGGGTCGTATCGATCAGCATCATTTGCGCACCGGTAAACTAGACGAGACGGATTGGCCTCGACTGACCAGCGCAGTGCAGATGCTGAGTGACGTACCGTTATTTATCGATGATGCAGCGGCCATGACGCCAACGGATCTGCGCGCGCGCGCCCGCCGGCTCAAGCGTGAGCATGGCCTGGGATTGATCATCATCGATTATCTGCAATTGATGCAAGTACCGGGCAGCCGGGAAAATCGGGCAACTGAAATTTCTGAAATATCCCGCTCACTGAAGGCACTGGCCAAGGAATTATCCGTACCGGTTATGGCGTTATCCCAGCTCAATCGCAGTTTGGAGCAACGGCCAAACAAGCGGCCGGTGATGTCCGATTTGCGGGAATCGGGTGCCATCGAGCAGGATGCCGATATCATCACTTTTATTTATCGGGACGAAGTCTACAATGAAGACAGTCCAGACAAAGGCGTGGCTGAAATCATTATCGCTAAACAGCGTAATGGCCCCATCGGCACCATACGGCTGACCTTTCTGGGTAAATATACTCGGTTTGAAAATTTCATTTCCAATTCCTATGGTGGAGAGGCGGGCGGAATGTGAACCGTGTCGGCCAGTTGACGCTTGATACCAGCGCGCTTAGACACAATCTCGACCGGGTACGGGTGCTGGCCCCACGTAGCCGGATCATGGCCATGGTCAAGGCCGACGCTTACGGCCACGGCTTGATCGCTGTTGCGGCTCTGTTGACCGACCTGATTGATGGCCTGAGCGTCGCCTGTATGGCTGAGGCTGTGAGGTTACGCGAGGCGAGGCTCGATAATCGCATCCTGGTGTTACAAGGTTTTCGGGATGCGCGAGAGCTCAAGGTAGCCATTGAATATCGCCTGGATGTGGTGATCCATGCTGCACATCAATTGCAGTGGTTACAGGACTCTACCGGTCCCCGCCTACCGAGTGTCTGGATCAAGATTGATACCGGCATGCATCGGCTCGGGTTCATGCCGACGGATATCGCAGGGATAGATCGCATCCTCAGGGGATTGGCAGGCTTACCTGAACTCCCGCGATTCCTGACCCACTTTGCCTGTGCCGATGATCCAGAGAATCCCGCAACGACGCGCCAGATCCGCTGTTTCGATGATACCGTCAAGGGCTTGCCAGGGGAACGGAGCTTGGCTAATTCAGCGGCGATTCTGACCCGCCCGGAAACCCAGCGAGACTGGGTACGGCCCGGCATTATGCTCTATGGTAGCTCACCTTTACCCGATGTCGATGCGTTAGCGCTCGATCTGCGGCCGGTGATGACACTAATCGCGCCACTGATTGCGATCAGGGAGTGCCCCGCGGGAGAAGCTATCGGTTATGGCGGCACTGACGTCTGTCCCGAGACGATGCCGATCGGGGTGGTCGGGGTGGGTTATGGTGATGGGTATCCCCGTCATGCGTCCAACGAGACACCCGTGTGGATCAATGGCCGGTGGACTCAGCTGATTGGCCGTGTTTCGATGGATATGTTGTGTATCGATCTGCGCGGGATACCGGCTCATCCAGGTGATCCAGTCGTTCTGTGGGGAGCAAAAGTGAGCGTTGATACCGTGGCGCAGCACGCGGGTACTATCGGGTATGAATTATTGTGCCAGGTCGGCGGACGGAATCAGCGCATCTGGAAGTGAGTCAGGGATCACTTCGATGCCCCTATAAAAAGGACCAACGGGTGTATAGGAATAAATTAATTGACTTCACGCATCGTCTCAGTGATGCTTTTTATCACCACTAAATTCTAGATAAATCAGTATATTAAACAACTCTAATACTTGAGGTACTGGAGGTTGATTTATGAAAAGAATACTCAAACGCCCGTTTCTCGTCATTTCTGTAGCGGCCGGCGTCGGCATCATGACCAATGCACATGCCACGAATGGCTATGAGCTCATCGGTATCGGCGGTTATCAGATGGGCATGGCCGGTGCGGTTGTGGCCGCGCCAGGCACGGCTATGACCGCTATAACCAACCCGGCGGGATTGGCCGAAGTGGCACCTGCCGCGGATTCAGCATGGAAGCTTTCATGCCTGACCGGCATGTTGATTTTACCGCAAGGGGTGGGCAGAAAGTAGCCAGTGACACCAGGCTCTATGGCGTACCGGCGCCGGGTTGGTCGGCACCGATCTCGGAAGGTTCCTATATCTACTTCGGTGGAGGCATGTATGCCACTTCCGGGATGGGGGTGGATTATCCACAAACTACTTATTCGCCCGCATCAATACCGACGATTGGTGGAGCCCCAGGTTCTACCTTGCAGTTCCGGGGTTATAGCGACATTGCGTTGTTTCAGATGGCACCGGCGGTGGCTTTCAAGGTCAACGATCAATTGAGTGTGGGCGCTGCGCTGAATATCGGTTATATGTCGACTGCTTTTCAGCAGCAGATAGTCTACAAAGGTTCGAAGACAACAAATTTATCTGCCCCCAATTATACAAACAACGAAGTTTTAAATGGTGTCAACATGAGTCGTTCGGCTAGCGCTTTCGGTGTGGGCGTAACCTTGGGTGTGCTCTATAAAGTCAATCCAAGGGTGACTGTGGGCGCTTCCTATATCAGCGAACAGACATATGATCTTAAATATAATTTGGCACCCGGGGATATTACTATCATGAAGACTGGTAGTGGCTGCCCTTCAGGCACCACTTCGGTTAGTGGAGGGGCTGCATGCCAGTACCCCGGTGGCTGTACAAGCTGGTCATGAAGCTGCCTCCCATGGTCTCAGTGGGTGTGGCGGTTAAGCCCGTAACGGGTTTGGCCATCTCCGGCGAAGTCAAATACATCGGTTGGAGACAGGTCATGGGCAGCGCCTTGAGCATCACCGGCCCCAAGGCTTACAATCAATTTGACCCTCATTGGCGTAACCAGACCGTCTATGCGCTGGGGGTCAATTATCAGGTCAACCCTAAGTTGCAGGTGCGCGGTGGCTTTAATTACGCCAAATCGCCAATCGACAGTCACGCCGTGGGTTATAATATGATTTTACCCGCTGTGGTCGAATCACACTTTACGCTCGGCACGTCTTATCAACTCAATAACCGCTGGGGTGTAGGCGCAGCTTATATGGTTGCCTCACGGAAAACCTATACTGCGCCGATGACTCCTTCGCCGACCAATCCTGACAAGGGCCAGAAAATTGGCTTAGCCGAGCAGGCTTTCTCGTTTAATCTGAGCTACAAGTTCTGATGCTGGGTTCCTGTGAGTTTGATGATTGAAGCCTGGCATCAAGGGCTGGCGACATGGCCTTTCTACGTTTGATTTTCAGTATTAAACGAGGTTTTTAATCCCTTCAGATTTTATTCCCGCCGCTTGCGGCGTAAGGTTGGGAAAAACTTAAGAGTATAAGCATACGAAGCTTTATGAGGGCCATCAGCTGACACTGTTCTAAAAATACCCTGCTTTCGCGCAGCGAAAGTCAAGCTTAAGCGAGAGAGCTTGCCCCGGGGATGTTTAATAACACTATGCTTTTACTGTTGTGGGCGGAGTAGTTACCATCCCTTGTTGTGGTCCATTGCTGGATGGGAATCCGGGACTTGTTGAGTGGTCGCGAGTTGCCGGTGATCCTGCCATCAGCGGCCCGGGAACGACTGACTTCGGTTAGATGGAGGCTGATAATTTCGATGACAAAGAAGAAATCGAGTGTGCTGGAACCTCTTACGTGGAGTTGCTGGCCTCTCGTTTCGACCGCCCTCAGACAGCGATTTACGTTTGCAAACCCAATCGCAGGTCGAAATCCTGCCCAACGGCATTCCAGACTATGGAGTAGAGGATTCGAATCGCTTTCTTTGGAAGCCCCCAGCCATACTCTGTCTGACCGGGATTTTCGAGGTGCTGGAGCGGGCCGTGTGGGAAAATCGCTTGCGCTACTATGGCATCAGCACCTTCGGAAGAGTGTGCGTGGAAACGGATAATCCGTTGTTCCAGTTGATTACTTCGATGATTGGCTTGTCTGAACGAGCTGCGCATCAGGTGGCTGGAGACAAAAATGCCAAGCATCATTTCAGATTACTGATGATGCTTTTCAATCAGGCCATGACCGAAGGCTTCACCCGCTTCAATACGGTAACTGGTCAGGAGGACATCGCCTCACCGGTGCAGACCGCATATCAACTAAATGACCATGGCGTGCGCGGTAGGTTTCTACCTGGCTTTGTAGATCGCCACCTTC
>CAZUKD010000042.1:0-12222 GCA_964620825.1 uncultured Ectothiorhodospiraceae bacterium | reverse complement strand
CACTACCGAGGATTCAATGACTTACGCGTCTAACTGTCGAACTCGGGAGAGCAGCGTCTTGGGGGTGCAGAGCTGGTTTCGTGGTATCGTATCCTTACGAGGATGGTTTTAAGTTGCGTTTATGTTCCTCGGTACTCAATCGGCTATGTACGATTTCCATATTACTGACCCAGCCATTCCCGGTAGGTTCCACTAAGAATTGGACGCCACCAGTCGGCACGAGCCAGATACCATTCGACCGTTTCTCGTAGCCCCCGTTCGAAGTGATGGGTGGGCATATAGCCTAGTTCCTCGCGCAGTTTGCGCTCATCGATCGCATAGCGCCGATCATGGCCGGGACGGTCCTTGACGAACTGGATATGGCGAATATGAGGGGCGCCTTGGGATTGGAGCTCGTCCATGATCGTGCACAGGCTTTCCACAACCTGCAGATTGCTGCGCTCGGCGCCGCCACCGATGTTGTAGGTTTCCCCGGTGCGGCCTGCGTGAAGAATCCGATCAATGCCCTGACAATGATCTTTGACGTGCAACCAGTCGCGGATGTTTTTCCCGTTGCCATAAATGGGTAATGGCTTGCCCTGGATGAGGTTGAGCACGCACAGGGGAATGAGCTTTTCCGGGAACTGATAGGGGCCGTAGTTATTGGAGCAGTTGCTGAGGGTAGTGTTCAAGCCATAGGTACAATGATAGGCGCGCACCAGATGATCCGAAGCAGCCTTGCTGGCCGAATAGGGCGAGTTGGGTGCGTAAGGTGTGGTTTCGGAAAAAGGTGGATCGTCGGATCCAAGGGAGCCATAGACTTCATCGGTTGAGATGTGATGAAAACGGTGATCGGGCAGCGGTTCCTTGCCGTTAAGCCAGACAGCCCGGGCAGCCTTGAGCAGGCTGTAGGTACCAAGAATATTGGTGTCGATAAAAGCATCGGGGCTGGAGATGGAACGGTCGACATGACTCTCCGCGGCGAAATGGACGATAGTATCAAGACTCTCATCCCGCAAAAGCTGCTCGACCTGCTCTTGGTCACGGATATCGCCTTGGACAAAGCGGAACGCTGGGTGGGTTGCTACTTCGGCCAGGCTGGCCGGGTTGCCTGCGTAGGTTAGCGCATCCAGGATCACGATTCGGCCACCAGGGCGATGCCGCAGCCAGTAATGGACGAAATTGGCGCCAATAAAACCAGCGCCACCGGTGACGAGCAGACGGAGCGGATGATGCGTGGTCATGTGGAGCCCACCGGACTGAGCGAGGAGGAGGTAATTTGTGCCATCACCTTGTGTAGACCTTTGCGCCAATGCGCCGCCGGTTGACCCAACAATGCCCAGGTAGCGGTTTTGTCGAGTACACCGAAGGGCGGGCGGTGAGCGGCCTGGGGAAATTGTTCACTCGGGATCGGCCGGATGGTTGCGAGTTGTGCGCTGAAATGAAGCATTTCGGCCTCAATACGGATGGCGCAGGCGAAGTCATACCAGGAAGCAACGCCGGCATCGGTCCAATGGTAAATACCACGGACATCCCGCTCGATCAGTCTCCACACGGTGCGAGCCAGACCCTCGGCGTGGGTGGGCGTACTGATCTGATCATCGACGACGCAGACTTCATCCCGTTCCACCAGCAGGCGTAGGATAGTGTGCATAAAATTGTGTCCTTGTGCGGCATAGACCCAGGCAGTACGCAGAATCAACGCTTGTTCTCCGAGAATTTCCAGAACGTGCATCTCGCCTTCCTGTTTACTTTGTCCATAAATATTGATCGGATGAGGCGCTTGATCGGGTCGATAGGGGCGGTGGTGGGCGCCATCGAAAACGAAATCGGTGGATACCTGAACCAGGTGGGTACCTTGCACATGTGCTGCCTCCGCCAGCAACCGGGGAGCAGTCGCGTTGACCGCAAAGGCTATCTCCGGCTCGCTTTCAGCACGATCGACGGCTGTATAGGCGGCAGCGTTGATGATCCAGTCCGGTGCGGTCTCGCGCACTATGTGGCGCACAGCGGTGGGATCGGTGATATCCAACGTGGCGTGATCAAGAAATCGGCCACGAATGTGACCGGGAAGGGTGGCCTGGAGTGCTTGACCGAGCTGGCCATTGCTGCCGGTGATTAGTACCCTCATGGATAGACTCCGGCTGCGTTGAAGCTCGACCCACGGGAGTCCTTTGCCGAGACCAGCGGAATAGCATGAGTGGGAATCGGCCAGTCGATGGCGAGTTCTGGATCGTTCCAGCGGATGCAGCGTTCAAATTCGGGTGCATAATGGGCGCTGCACTTGTAGAGGAAGTCGGTTACTCGGCTTTGTACATAAAAACCGTGGGCGAAACCGGGGGGAATCCAGAGCATGCGGTGGTTTTCTCCAGAGAGTTCCACACCAACCCAATGCCCAAAGTTCGGGGAGGAACGGCGCAGATCTACAGCTACATCAAATACCTGTCCGGTTACTACCCGTACCAATTTGCCCTGCGGATAGCGAAGCTGGTAATGCAGGCCTCGCAGGGTACCTTGCCGGGAGCGACTGTGGTTGTCTTGGATAAAATCTACATCAATACCGGCGGTACGGAATTCTTCTGCTTGCCAGGTTTCCATGAAAAACCCCCGATCATCGCCGAATACATCTGGCTCGATAAGGATGACTTCGGATAGTTCAGTTGGGATGAATCGCATCAGGTAGGATATTCCAGCAGTCGTTTCAGGTAAGTTCCATAGCCACTTTTGCCTAGCGGTTCGGCCAGTCGCAGCAGTTGTTCGTCGTCGATGTAGCCCTGTCGCCAAGCAATTTCCTCTGGGCAGGCTATCCTGAGTCCCTGGCGTTTTTCTATCACTGCGATAAAATTAGCGGCTTCCAGTAGTGATTCGTGAGTCCCCGTGTCGAGCCAGGCGGTGCCGCGCCCGAGGCGCGTGACTTGTAGTTCTTCCCAGCCAAAATAGACACGGTTGATGTCGGTTATCTCCAGTTCGCCGCGTGGCGAGGGATGGATATTGCGGGCGATGTCAACCACCTGTCCATCATAGAAATATAGCCCGGTGATGGCATAGCTGGAACGCGGATGGGTCGGCTTCTCCTCGATGTCCAATACGCGCCCAGTGGGATCGAAAGTTACTACACCATAACGCTCGGGGTCGTTGACGTGATAGGCGAATACCTGGCTGCCCCGGGTGAGTTGTGCCGCAGATTGTAGTTGCCGCCCGAGTCCAGGGCCGAAGAACAGATTGTCGCCAAGGATCAGGGCGACCGGGTCCCTGGCGATGAAATCGGCACCGATGAGGAAGGCTTGCGCCAGTCCATCGGGTGAGGGTTGCTCGGCATAGAAGAGCCGAAGCCCCCATTGACTGCCAGAACCCAGCAGGGCTTTGAAGTGGGGCAAGTCTGTGGGCGTGGAAATAATGAGAATCTCCCGGATACTTGCCAGCATCAGAGTGGACAACGGATAATAGATCATGGGTTTGTCATACACTGGCAGCAGCTGCTTGCTGCGCGCCTGAGTCAAAGGATACAGCCGGGTACCCGAACCACCTGCCAGAATGATGCCTCTCATTGTTAATCTCCGCAGTTCATTTCTGCCGGGTGAATGTCAAATCTGACAAAATATTTTATCAGAACTATATCCCGTCTTGTTGCAGTCTGTGCAAGGATGGGCGGAGGAAGTGCGGGTTGTCGCTGCCCTTGATGCCCTTTTAGATCCCATAAAGAGTCTAGAAAAGTAGCTGGGTTGCCAGTATGGGCGCTCTTTGAATAGGAGTAGATTCGAGTACTGACCTCATGGCAAAGACGCGAATCAACAGGTGATCTGCTAATCTATATCTAATTTGAGTGGCTTTCGGATCGATCGTTCATGCGTACACGCGTCAAGATTTGTGGTTTAACTCAACCTGAGGACGTACAAGCCTCGGTGGACGCTGGCGCTGATGCCATTGGATTGGTTTTCTATCCCCGTAGTCCCCGTTATGTGAACCCTGATCGGGCGCTGGAACTAATTCAGTATTTACCTGCTTTTGTCACTGTGGTTGGATTATTTCTCGATGCCGGGAAAGATGAGTTGGTGCAGGTACTAGAGGGTGTCCCACTGGATGTCCTGCAATTTCATGGCCGGGAGAGCCCTGGATTTTGCAGTGCTTTTCAGCGCCCTTATTTAAAGGCGCTGGGTATGGGAGGAAATCAGGCAGGGTTGATCGGCTTGGCTAACCGCTATGCAGATGCCGCCGGTCTGCTGCTAGACAGCCATGCTCCAGGCGCTGCGGGCGGCACTGGGCAGGTATTTGACTGGCGGCGGATACTCCTCCAACCGATGCCTTGCCCGGTAATTCTTGCCGGCGGGCTGAATCCGGATAACGTAGCCGAAGCTGTCCGCACGGTACATCCGTACGCTGTTGATGTCAGTTCCGGCGTGGAAAGTCGACCAGGAATCAAAGATGGCAGTAAGATTATTGCATTCATGCGTGAGGTAAAGTGTGTTGACGATGAACGAGACAGCCTCGATGGCGATTGACTGGGACCGGTTGCCAGACGAATGTGGCCATTTTGGCCCTTATGGCGGGCGATTCGTGGCGGAAACCCTGATCGATGCGCTCGATACCTTGACATCTGCCTACGAGCGATTGACTCGGGACCCTGGTTTCCGGGCTGAATTTGATCTAGATCTTGCCCGCTATGTTGGTCGACCGACTCCCCTGTATCATGCCAAACGGCTCAGTCGTGAGCTTGGCGGAGCACAGATTCACCTCAAGCGAGAGGATCTCAATCACACTGGCGCACACAAGATCAACAACACGATTGGGCAGGCTCTGCTGGCGCGACACATGGGTAAAACCCGGATCATCGCCGAAACCGGAGCTGGCCAGCATGGTGTGGCTTCAGCGACAGTGGCCACACGCCTGGGTTTGGACTGCGTGGTGTATATGGGTACAAAAGATATCGAGCGGCAGGCACCCAACGTTTACCGGATGAAGCTTCTTGGCGCCAAGGTCATGCCGGTGGCCAGCGGCTCACGTACTCTCAAGGATGCTCTGAACGAGGCGATGCGGGATTGGGTTGCGCATGTGGATGATACCTTCTATATCATTGGCACGGTTGCTGGTCCGCATCCTTATCCGAAACTGGTGCGTGACTTCCAATCGGTCATCGGCCGGGAAGCCCGGCGGCAATGTCTCGATCAGCTCGGGCGACTGCCGGATGCTCTGGTCGCTTGCGTCGGTGGCGGTTCCAATGCCATCGGCTTGTTTCACCCCTTTATTAGCGATGAAAATGTGCATATGTATGGTGTGGAAGCGGGGGGTTACGGGCTGGATAGCGGCCATCACGCAGCCCCTTTATCGGCTGGACATCCGGGCGTTTTGCATGGTAACCGTACCTATCTGATGGAAGATGAGGATGGAGAAATTATTCCGACTCATTCGATTTCCGCCGGACTCGACTATCCCGGTGTGGGTCCGGAGCATGCCTGGCTGAAGGATACCGGCCGGGTCAACTATCTGGCAATCAACGATGATGAGGCGCTGGCCGCCTTTCATCGGCTCACTCGTACCGAGGGCATCATTCCGGCGCTGGAGTCGAGCCATGCTCTGGCCTATGCGATGAAACTGGCCGCGACCATGCCTTCTAATCGGCATATCGTGGTGAATCTTTCCGGACGAGGTGACAAGGACATCAACACCGTCGCTCGCTTGGAGGGGCTTGATCTATGAGTCGCCGTATCAGCCGCTGTCTCGAAGACCTAAAGGCCGCTGGTCGGTCGGCTCTGGTGCCCTACATCACCGCAGGTGATCCCGACCCGACCCAGACGGTTCCTCTGCTGCACGCCTTGGTGGAAGGGGGGGCTGATATGCTTGAGCTTGGAGTACCGTTTTCCGATCCCATGGCTGATGGGCCGGTCATTCAAGCCGCCTGTGAGCGCGCCCTGCTGCATCATGTCAGCTTGCGTGACGTATTACGGATGGTGGCTGAATTTCGCCGGCGTGACACGCGTACACCTATTATTCTGATGGGTTACCTGAATCCAGTCGAAGTAATGGGTTATTCGCGTTTTGCCGAAGCGGCGCGGGAAGCCGACGTCGATGGCGTACTGATCGTTGATCTACCGCCGGAAGAGGGAGGCGAGCTTTGGCCTGTTCTGCACGCCGCAGCGCTGGATCCAATTTTTCTGCTGGCGCCGACCACGGCGCCAGGGCGTATGGAATCCATTTGTCGGCAGGCACGCGGATATGTCTACTATGTTTCGCTTAAAGGTGTTACGGGCGCTAATATTCTGGATATTGAAGACGTGTCCCGGCGGCTCGCGCTGATTCGGCGGCACTGTTCCATTCCGGTGGGTGTGGGGTTCGGCATCAAAGACGCGCCCACGGCGGCCCGGGTGGCACAAGTGGCCGATGCCGTGATCGTGGGCAGTGTGCTGGTAAATCTGATCGCGGAACATGTCAGTCAGCCCGAATTGATTCCTTTGTTGTTAAAACGGCACGTACAGGAGATGCGCGCAGCCATGGATACTTGCGCTGTAGGCTTGAAAATCTCGTCGGAGGTATCTAAACCATGAGCTGGTACGAAAAATTACTACCCTCCCGCATCCGTACCGAAGCCAAGGGTAAACGCGGCGTGCCCGAGGGACTGTGGACTAAATGTCCGGTTTGTGATGGCGTCCTCTATCGTCCGGAAGTGGAACGCAATAGCGAAGTATGTACTAAATGTGGCCATCATATGAGAATCAGCGCCCGCCGCCGCCTTGATCTGTTTTTGGATACCGGGGTGCGGGAAGAGATCGGTGCGGAGCTTACGCCGATCGATATTCTGCGCTTTCGCGATACTAAGAAATACAAGGACAGGCTAACCGCCGCCCAGAAGCAGACTGGCGAGAAGGATGCGTTGATCGCGATGCGGGGAACGCTCCAGGGGATGCCGGTGATCGCCACCGCTTTCGACTTCCGTTTCATGGGCGGGTCCATGGGGTCGGTAGTGGGTGAGCGCTTCATACGCGGCGCCAATGTGGCGATTGAGGAGGGCATTCCGCTGATCTGCTTTTCTGCCAGCGGCGGGGCGCGGATGCAGGAAGCGCTATTTTCGTTGATGCAGATGGCCAAGACCAGTGCGGCGCTGGGTCGATTATCCCAAGCCGGAGTACCCTATATTTCGGTATTCACCGATCCAACTATGGGTGGTGTTTCCGCCAGCCTGGCTATGCTCGGTGATGTGCAGGTGGCGGAGCCCGGCGCATTAATCGGCTTCGCGGGTCCGCGGGTGATTCAGCAAACCGTAGGCGAAACGCTACCCGAGGGTTTTCAGCGCAGTGAATTTTTACTCAAGCATGGCATGATTGATATCATTGTTGATCGTCGCGAACTGCGGGAGCGCATCGGTTCCCTGCTGGCCATGCTGACCCATCAGTCTCAACCGGAAGTCGGCGCTTGAATTATTCAATGGCGACACAGGAAATGACTTCGTTGGCCGAATGGCTGGACTGGCAGCAAAGGTTGGCCCGCCGCCCCATCAACATGGGGTTGGGGCGGGTCAATGCCGTTGGTGAAGCCTTGGGTGTACTACGCCCTGATTGCCCGGTCATTACCGTGGCGGGTACCAATGGCAAGGGATCGGTGATCGCCTTGCTGGAATCCATGCTGCAGGCAGCAGGTTACCGAACCGGCACTTACACTTCTCCGCATTTGTTGCGCTATAACGAGCGCATCAGAGTGGATGGCCGGGAAGCCGATGATCAGACCCTATGTCGCGCTTTTACAGATGTGGAAGCGGCACGGGGGAATATCCTACTTACCTATTTCGAATTTGGTACGCTAGCGGCACTGCGTATCTTTACTGAAGCGGCCCTTGATATCCTGATTCTCGAAGTGGGTCTCGGTGGCCGTCTGGATGCAGTTAACGCCGTGGATGCAGACGTTGCCGTGGTGACTACGATCGATTTTGATCACACCGAATGGCTGGGTACCGATCGCGACCGGATCGGATGGGAGAAAGCAGGGATTTACCGGTCCGGCCGTGCGGCCATCTGTGGCGATCGAGCGCCACCAAACGGATTGCTCGAACAGGCGCGTAAGAGTGGTGCCAGATTGCAGGTGTTGGGTAGAGATTTCGATATCCTCCCCACCGATGGTGGTTTCTCTTGGGGCGCCATCGATTGCAAGTTGCCCGACCCCGCCTTGCGCGGTGACTTTCAACGCGACAACGCCGCCATTGCCCTGGCTGCCCTCGATGCGCTGGCCGATCAGGTTCCAGTTCCCTGCGCAGCCCGGCAGAAAGGATTACAGCATGTCTGCTTGCCCGGGCGGCTCCAGTTGCTCAGAAATACTCCGCTCGTGCTAGCTGATGTCGCCCATAATCCGCAAGCAGCTCGATCTCTGGCCAGGACATTATGTTCAAGCCCCCATACCGGGCGCACTCTGGCTGTATTTTCTGCACTCCGGAACAAGGATATTCTTGGGATCGTTGCCGGTATGGATTCCATTGTAGATCAATGGTATGTGGCAGGATTACCAGGGCCTAGAGGATTGCAAGCCGATGATTTGTTACAGCGCATGGCAATCGGCCTGAATCGCGCCAGCTCGTATGAAGGTGTCGAGGATGCCCTGCATACGGCTATTGTTCACGCTTGCTTGCAAGACCGGGTCATTGTTTTTGGTTCATTTCTGACCGTGGCGGCGGCCTTGACGGCAGGGTTATAATTCAAAATCTGTTTGCGGATGAGACTAGCCATGGAAAAACGTTTGCAACATCGTCTAATCGGCGCGGGTGCCATCATCGCATTGGCTGTAATTTTTCTGCCCATGTTACTCACTGGCAATGGCGACAAAGGGCAAGTCTCCCTGAAGATGAAAATTCCCCCGCAGCCAACCTATCACTTCAATAAGTCTATCCCGGCGCCGGAAACAGCCATTCCACCCGAGGTGTCAGCGTTACGAGTGCTTCCCGTGCCAACGACCCTGCGATCCGCGCCTTCTGCTGCCTCGGTACAAGCGCCTGCGCCGGCGGGCAATCACTCGCCCACCGCACCAATCAGGACCTCCAGTCCAAAAGTCACCTCTACCAGGGTAAAAGTTTTTGCAGCGACATCACCGGTAACTCGGAAATCTCCAGTGCCGGCAGCTGCGCAGGAGCTGCCTCTGACTATCAAGCCCCAGGCACAGCACAAACCTTCGATCACACAAACTAGCCAGGTTCCCGCCAGCCCGACATCAGCTCGGATTGCAACACAAAAGACCCACCAAAGTACTCGGCTGATAGGCCGCTGGTCAATCCAGGTGGCCAGTTTTATACTCAAGCCAGCAGCCAAGGTTTTTCGTGACCAGATCCGCAAGCGTGGCTTTTCTGCCTATATCGAGCGTTTCGATGACCTGGCGCGGAAGCGAATTTATTATCGGGTTAGAATAGGGCCAATACCTTCCCGGTCACAGGCCGAACAGCAGTTATCGCGCGTTGACCGAATATTCAAGATCAAGGCTTTCGCGGTACCTTATCCATGAATTGGGTCGATTATCTGATCATCGGTATTTTCGCCGCCTCCATCATTGTTAGTTTGTTTCGGGGTTTCGTTCACGAAGCTATTTCCCTGGTTAGTTGGGGTCTGGCCTTCTGGATCGGTATTACCTTTTCAGAGCGCCTCGCTGGCTTGTTTCCAGCCATAATCCATCCCCCAGAGCTCCGCTATGCAATTGCATTTGGTATTCTGTTCATCATGACTCTGGTGTTGGGAGCGCTATTTAATAATCTGGTGGTAAAGCTGATCAAGCGCACCGGGCTTTCCAGTACCGATCGCAGTTTAGGTGGTCTATTCGGTGTTCTACGCGCTATCGCAATTGTAGTCATCCTGATTTTGTTCGCTGGAATGACTGTGGTGCCCCAGGAATCCTGGTGGCGCCATTCTCTTTTCTTGCCTTATTTTCAGCAACTATCGGAGTGGGTGCGAGATTATCTTCCCATCTATCTGCAACAGCAAATACATATCCGCTAATGCACGAACAGGGCAGAGAATGCTATCCATAGCATAAGCTGCAAGTGGATTTTGGGAATTACTATTTGGCAGCAGCGAGTTTTGTGGGGGATTAACTAAATGTGCGGTATTATCGGTATTTTCGGATGGCGTCCGGTCAATCAGGCTCTTTATGATGGGCTGACGGTATTGCAACACCGTGGACAGGATGCCGCTGGCATTGTGACCGCCGATCAGGGCAAACTATATTTGCGCAAGGCTAACGGCTTGGTTCGGGATGTCTTTCATTCCCGTCATATGCAGCGCCTGATCGGCAACATGGGTATTGGCCATGTTCGCTATCCCACCGCAGGCAGTATTTCTTCCGCAGAAGCACAACCTTTTTATGTCAATTCCCCTTTCGGCATCGCCTTGGGGCACAATGGCAATCTCATTAATACTGAAGCCCTCAAGCAGGAGCTGTTTCTTCAGGATCGGCGGCATATCAATACAGAATCAGACTCCGAAGTGCTGCTCAACGTCTTTGCCCAGGAATTATTGCGTCAGGAGCCGCTGAAACTGGAGCCGAGACACGTCTTCAACGCGGTTTCGGCGGTGCACCGGCGTTGCCAGGGAGCCTATGCTGTGATCGCCCTGATCAATGGTGGCGGTATCGCGGCCTTCCGTGACCCCTTCGGAATCCGGCCGGTCGTCTATGGGGTGAGGGAAACCGCCGAGGGAACGGAATATATGGTCGCTTCCGAGAGCGTGGCGCTGACCGCGCTGGGTTTTCGCCTCATTCGCGATATCGCTCCGGGAGAGGCGGTCTATATTGATCAGGAAGGTAACCTGCACACCCGCCAATGTGCGGAAAACCCCCGTTACAGTCCCTGCATGTTCGAATACGTTTATTTCGCACGGCCGGATTCTATCCTCGATGATGTGTTTGTCCATAAGGCGCGCATGCGCATGGGGGACTATCTAGGCCGTAAGATTCTGCACGAATGGCCTGACCATGATATCGATGTCATTATTCCGATCCCGGAAACCAGTCGTACCTCGGCGCTGGAGCTGGCTTTGCGGCTGGGTGTCAAGTATCGGGAAGGATTTATTAAAAATCGTTACATTGCCCGTACTTTTATCATGCCAGGCCAGACTCAGCGCAAGAAATCGGTACGCCAGAAACTCAGTCCCATCACCATGGAATTCAATGGTAGGAACGTCTTGCTGGTGGACGATTCCATCGTTCGCGGTACTACCTCACATGAAATTGTACTCATGGCGCGGGAGGCGGGTGCACGCAAGGTCTATTTCGCTTCCGCATCCCCTCCTGTGCGTTATCCCAACATCTATGGCATCGACATGCCGGCGGCTGACGAACTGATTGCGCATGATCGCAGCATACCCGGAATTGCCGAGGCCATTGGTGTGGATTGGCTGGTTTATCAGGATCCGGATGATTTGATTGAAGCGGTGCGTAAAGGCAATTCTAAGCTGGAGCAGTTCGATACTTCGGTATTCGACGGTCATTATGTGACTGGAGTCGATCCCGCTTATCTCACCAGTTTGCAACGCAGTCGCGGAGAAGGCCATCGGGTAGCGCAAAGTTCGCAGTTTGCCCATATCGATTTGCCCAATAGCTGACTTTAACTTACTCATGCTGCCGCAGCAGGAGATTTTTCAGTCGTTAGAGAGGTTCTGGGCCAGGCAGTATCCGGATTGTTACATTACTCCCTGGATTCTGGTGGATATCAGTCGTCAGTCCTTGTACCTGATTGAGTCGGCGAGAGTGCTGCACAGTTACCCGATTTCCACTTCGGCGCGCGGCCCTGGCAATCACTGTGATAGCGGCCAGACGCCAACGGGCGTGTTCCGGATCGCCGAGAAACATGGGCAAGGCATGTCGGCAGGCATGGTGTTTACCGGACGCAAGGCTACCGGGCATATTGCCCCCATCCGGGTGGGTGGTGACCTACCGGGGGAGGCCGATGGCATTACCAGCCGCATACTCTGGCTTGATGGACTGCAAGAAGGGATCAATCGTGGTGGTGCGGTGGATACTTTTTCGCGCTATATTTATATTCATGGTACCAATCAGGAGGTTTGGATCGGATGGGCAGTTTCGCATGGTTGTGTGCGCATGCGTAACGTTGACGTAATCGAGCTGTTCGATTGGGTTTCGGAGCATACACTGGTGTGTATCGGTCGAGGGAGCGTCAGTTGCGTTTCATCAATGACGGCCCTCGGAATTGCGAAAGCGTTCAGGTAGATAGTATTCCCCAATCCATAAATGAGTCTGAAGAGGGGGTGAGAGAGTCGTCTGTCA
>CAZUKD010000041.1:0-12431 GCA_964620825.1 uncultured Ectothiorhodospiraceae bacterium | reverse complement strand
TTGCTCACCTCTAATAAATACTCAATTAGGTGAGTGCAAAATAGGGGGAGGTTCCATTGACTCTGCGAAGCGTATGAACTTAGTAGTGCCAGGTGGAAAATAATGGGCGCTCTTGCAAAGTCAGATAGCCCCTTAACCGTTTCTCAAATTGCCCGAATAATGGGGCAGATGAGGCAATCTGTGCAAAGATTAGTTGATGTGATGCATAAAAATGAAATATTGGAGTTCCTTAATAACCCAAGCCATAAACGAGCAAAATATGTTGTTTTAACGCCTAAAGGATGTGATATTTACACGAATTCGGATGAAATGTGGGATCCTTTGGCAAGTCAATATTCAGAGAGTCTTAAAAAAGAGGACTTAGAAATTACTCTTTCGACTCTTAGGAGGATAGCAGCACTTTTAGATGCCTAACATGGTGACCGCGCTTTCTGCCTCTATACGGAACCGGAATCGGAGCTAAGATGATATCCTCGCATGTTCCGAGAAAATTGCTGTAAGGACTGGATTCCGCTCGCTTCGGCGCGGTTGCACCACTCCTGCAGAGAATCAAGCAAGGTTTCTGTGCTTTGACGACGATTCCATAATGACTTGAGTTGTTCGCGGCATTCATAGGCAGTTTTGAGTGTTTCGCTGGTTTGTAATGCCACAGTCAGCCGATTGCGGGCTCGTTCGTCTAGCCGCAGGCTTTCCCTGAGTAGGGCTTTTTTGCCGCGTTTCAATTCCTGTCGGGATTTGGGATCGGTTTTGAGTTCCTCTTCCCGAAGAATAGGAAGAATGACTTGCCGACCGTATTGGGCTATGACATAAAGTCGGCCAGTGACGATAGCGCGCGCAGTCTCCAGGTCAATCCGTTCCTTTATGGGCCCTGCAACAGGTTTCGGGGCTACCTTTTTGATCTTGACCAGACCAAGCATCTGGAAGATGCGTAAATATAACCACCCGATATCGAATTCCCATGCTTTAAGCGAAAATTTAGCGGAGCCGGGGAAGGCATGATGGTTGTTGTGTAACTCTTCTCCTCCAATGAGGATACCGACAGGGCTGAGGTTGGTTGAGTCGTCTGCAGTTTCATAATTTCTATAGCCCCAATAATGGCCGGCACCATTGATAATCCCGGCCGCCCAAAAGGGAATCCAGAGCATCTGTACGGCCCAGATTGTTACACCATAAACACCAAATAGAACAAAATCAATGGCTGCCATCAAGGTAATGCCTAACCCGGAGTAGGCTGAGTATAGGTGTCGTTCCAGCCAGTCATCGGGAGTGCCATGGCCGTAATGTTCCAGAGTTTCCTTGTGACTGGCTTCCTCCTGATACAGTTCAGCTCCTTCCAGGAGAATCTTGCGGAGGCCCTTTACCTGTGGGCTGTGGGGATCTTCTGCGGTTTCACACTTGGCGTGATGTTTGCGGTGGACGGCCACCCATTCTTTGGTGACCATGCCGGTGGTTAACCAGAGCTAGAAGCGAAAAAAATGGGCCAATGCCGGATGCATAGTCAAGGCGTGATGCGCTTGGAATCGATGCAAAAATAAGGTGACGCTGACGATGCTGATATGGGTAAGGGTAAGGGCAATGATGACATAGCCCCAGATAGGAAATGAGAGGAAACCTAAAAACCAAGACATGCCTTTGAGTCACCTGAAATGAAACCTATGAAATTATATTATAATGGAATCTTCCAAAGATAGCGGTATGTTGAAATTGTTTAATTTCGCTCGTTGATTGATGATCGCCATGGGTTTGGATACTTTATTGTACGCACGCCAGATTGATTTCCGCCGAGGGTCTGTGACTGTGTTACAAGGAATTGATCTCGAAGTGCATGAGGGGGAGATTCTAGGCCTGCTGGGCTTAAATGGAGCGGGGAAATCCACGATCATGGCCATCCTTGCTGGCTGCAAGGCGCCCAATGGGGGCAAAATTACGATTGCTGGGTTTGACCTGCTGGATCATCCTCGCCAGTCCAAGCGACTGCTGGGTTATTTGCCGGAGCGTCCCCCACTCTACAACGATTTGACCGTTGATGAGTATCTGAGATTTAGTGGCCGGTTGCGGGGTTTGCGGCACAAGCATCTGCAGGCCGTAGTGGACGATATCAAGCTACGGATTGGTCTGGAGCGTGCGGGTAATGCATTGATTGGGACACTTTCCAAGGGGTATAGGCAACGGGTCGGCATAGCTCAGGCCCTGATTCATGATCCTCCCGTACTGATTCTGGATGAGCCCACTTCGGGGCTGGATTCACTGCAGGCGCGGGAGTTGCGCATACTAATTCGTAACTTGCGGGAAAAACATGCCATCTTGTTGGCTACTCATTTGCTTGATGAAGCGGCAGCGGTTTGTGATCGTGTGCAGATCCTGCATCATGGGCGAACAATGGGCAATGAAAGGGTGGATCGGTTGGATGGGTGCGGCGGCAAGATATTGATCGTCGGATTCGAGCAATTAGTTGATGAGGCCCTGTTGAAAACTGTCCACGGAGTGGCGGCAGTTGAATGTCAGGGGCAGGGAGAATACCAGCTACACTGTGTCAGTGATATTGATCCGGTTGCCGAGGTGGCGCAAATGGCCTGTGAGTTGGGCTGGAGGTTGCGGAAACTGCATTATCAGCGCGCCCCATTGGAGGCGATTTTTACGCGTTTGATTCATTTGGAATCCAGTCTGGAGAGTAGCGATGATTTGGGTTCTCGCCCAGCATGAGTTGAGGCGTTTATTTTATTCGCCTCTGGCCTGGTTCATTCTGGGATTAATCCAGTTGATATTAGCAATGGTATTCTTAAGCGAAGTGCAGAATTATCTGGGCCAGATACAAGCTGCCCAGGTGGGTAAACCCGGTGCGGTCGGAGTGACTTCTCTCATCGTGGCGCCATTGTATTTCTGGGCGGGTATCGTGCTGCTGATTATGGTGCCTTTGTTGACGATGCGCAGTTTCAGTGAAGAGCGCCAATCGGGAACCTTGCCGCTATTGCTTTCTGCCCCAATTTCGATGGTTGAGCTCGTGTTGGGTAAATATCTGGGTTTTCTGGGGCTGCTTGTGCCGATAATTATCGAAATCAGCATGATGCCGCTTTCTCTGGCAATTGGCACTCATTTGGATTGGGGGCATTTGGCAGCTGTCATACTAGGATTATTTTTGTTGACCGGTTCGTTCGTCGCTGCGGGAATGTTTATTTCCAGTCTCGCTTCCGAACCGGTTCTGGCCGCGGTGGAGAGTTTCGGTTTGCTGGCTTTTCTGTGGGTTTTATATCTAGCGGGAAGTGCCGCAGGTGCGGGTAGTCTGGTGTTTGTACAGATATCCGATTTTGGTCATTTTCTGCCGTTTCTGCGCGGGGAACTTGACAGTAGTGCAGTAATTTATTATCTGCTATTTACCATAGTCTTTTTGGCACTTACGGTCCTGCGGCTGGATAGCCAGCGCTTGCCACATTGAGACAACTATGTGGGTAACTCGGCTGATTCGCTGGCAGTTTCGCTTGTTGACCTTACTCATGACAGTTTTAATTCTGGTGTTGGCGGGAGTATCTGGCTGGTTTTGTTACCAGCATCGGTTCATTTGGGATTGGACGGCATCTCATCGAAACAGCGTAGCACCTGAAACTAGGCGACTGTTACGCTCACTGTCTGTACCGGTAGAAATGATTGCCTTCGTTGCTGACGATCCGGCGTTGCACCAGCGCATTCGCCGGCAGATCAGGCACTATCGGGCCGTCAATCCGCGCATTAGCCTGCGTTTCGTTGATCCTAACCTGCGCCCACAGGAGGCCCAACATTTTGGGGTTACGCATGCCGGTGAAATGGTCATCCGCCTTGGGGCAGGGCAACGAACAGTCGGTAATATCAGTCAGGATGCCTTATTCAACGCCTTATTGCAGCTGGCGCGGGGGAAGGATGAGTGGATTGTTTTCCTGCAGGAGCACCAGGGACGATCACCATTTGATACGGGTAGTGCCGGGCTGAGTCGTTTTGCCCAGGCTTTGCGCCAGGATGGATTTCATTGGGTGGTTTTGAACTTGCTGAAAGTTCCCCAGATTCCTGAAAACGCAGCGGTATTGGTTATCGCTGGTGGGCGGCAGTATTTCAGCCTGGCTGAAGCGGGCATTATTCGCCGTTATTTGCGGCGTGGAGGTTCTATTTTATGGCTACATGGGTCCGATTCGAGTCATAGGATGGATGATCCACTCGCCCATCGATTGGGATTAAGGTTCTTGCCGGGCACCCTGCTGAATGCTGACACGCGACTGCAATCCCTGCTGGGGCTATCGGATCCAAATTTGCTACCTATCATCAGCTATGGCCCATCCCCGATCACTAGTCGCTTGCGCTATCAAAGCATCTTGCCCTTTGCCATGGCGATCGCCCAGCCCGCTGGCAATTCGCGCTGGCAGGCGGCTCCATTACTGCGCACATCCACGCATACCTGGCGGGTGGAAGCGCTGATGAACGATTCATCCGCCGGAGTCGAGTTTGCTCCTGCGGCAGCTAATCAGGCAGACTCTTTCATTGTGGGAGAATCCTTTTCGCATCGCGAAAAACCATTGTCCCGAGTTGTAGTTTTCGGGAGTGATGCCTTCCTTGATAACGCCTATCTGGGCCAGGGGAATAATCTTGTGCTTGGGCTCGCAGCCATGAACTGGCTGAGCCATGATGACCGGTTGATTCAAATCAGACAGCCAGTGGCTCCCGATATTCGCCTGCAATTGACGCCGGTTGTTGGTGATTTACTGGCAACGCTCTTTCTTTTTGTGCTACCGTTGGGTTTCTTTTTGATCTCCGGGGTAGTCTGGCGAAGACGGCGGAGATCGGTACGATGAGATTTCTGTCATCGCGGACGGTGCTACAGCGGGTGGGATTCGTCGGGTTGCTGGTTGGGTTACTGCTCTTGGTGGCCTGGTTAGCCTGGACAGACCAGGCGGCTCGATCACTGTCGCAGCCACAATGGCTGGCTGGCTATCAGGCGCAAAAAATCAACCGCATCCGCATTCTGCGGAAGGGTCGGCCGATACTCGCTTTCGAGCGCAGAAAAGAGGGCTGGTATTTGGAGTCCCCAATTCAGGCCCGGGCCAATGGTACTTTGGTGCGATCCTTGTTGGCGTTGCCCGCCATTCAGGGGGTGCGGTCTTATGCGATGCAAATTAATCTAGCTCAATATGGATTGGATCCACCTAAAGCCCGAATTGATTACGGTCAATTCAGGTTGGCATGGGGAGGGGTCAATCCCCTCAATGGTTGGCGCTATATGACTCATAGACATCGGCTGTTTCTCGTACCCACCGGCCTGTCCGATCTCCCTGAAGGGCCTTTTTTAAATTGGGTCAGTTTGCGTCTTCTGCCACCCCGTGTGAGGATCAGGAAAATTGAACAAGTCGAATTTCCGGTATCCGGTCATGCCCGGCCGGAATCTTGGGTAAGCTATAATATGAAAGGTTTATTGGGTGTCTGGCAACGGGCGATTGCTTTGAGATTACAATTTTCTCCAGCCTTGAAATCCAGACCTTTGGGTGAAGTTCGGGTGGAGTTAGCCGACAGGTCATTGATCCTGTTCCAGGTCATAGCCATAAGGCCACGATTAAAGTTACGTAATCCTCGGGGCGGAATCGAATATGATTTCACTCCGGGCGAGAGTCGGCGATTGCTGAATTTTTCCGTGCGTTGAGATTGTATGAGCAGCGCAGGCGGCGGCTTTTACTTCCGGTACCCGATAGTCGGTTGATCACTGCGCAGATGCATAGGGCCGTCTGTTCGTTGGTATTTTGATTTATCTCTAAAGCTCATGAGCAAATGGTATCGATAGAGGGCCAAGATGAAAAACTTGTTGATAATAATGACGATAATAGGTGCGTTATCCACGCTTACTGGTTGCGCGGCCTTGGTCGTGGGCGCGGCAGCAGGTGTAGCGGGGGGCTATGAGGCTGCGAAGCATGGTTATGTGCTGCAATCTCCGGTTACCAAGGGCAAGCCAAGCCAAGTGCAGGAACAAAAATGATGACCTCGAATCCAGTGGTTTTTTAACTGCTTAGTGATGTCGGTTACTTCCGGGGAGGGTGCCTTTTTCGCACCTTTCGAGATTTGCCTGATAGCTGCCGGAGATCCCATGCCGTCGAGCGACCATATCCTTGCCTGTGTTGATTATGGATTAACGACGCGCCTCCAAGCCATTCCCTATCTACATCTTGAATTGGCATTGCCCTGTCTCGGTGGATTTGCCACCCGCGAAGTCTGGTTCAGCCCAGAGAAAGTCAGGCATGATTTCGATCAGCAACAGCAAATCATTTATACGCACAATAGTGAGGTATTAATCGGTGCATTATGGATCGATGAGGCTGTGCCTATGGGCTTTGATGCCCCTACTTTTTCCGCCTATCGGCGAATTCACCAATTCCTGGGTAACCAGTCGCTTGGTTCATTGTTAAGAGTATGGAACTACTTTCCCGGTATTACCATGCGGGCTGGAAGCGGACATGATCGGTATCAATTGTTTTGCCTGGGCCGTCACCAAGCCATCAAGGATATTCCGGGGGTGCCTGGGATTTTGCCAGCCGCCACCGGGATTGGCACCCATGCACCCGGTTTTTTGATCTATTTTCTGGCTGCCCGACATCCCGGTTGGCAAGTAGAAAATCCCCGCCAGATCAGCGCATTTCATTATCCGGAGTATTATGCTGTACGCAGTCCATCATTTTCCCGGGCGACACTCAAGATTTGGGCACACGCCAGGCATTTATATATTTCCGGTACGGCCAGCATCGTTGGGCATCGGAGCCTGCATCAGGAGAATCTCGAAGCGCAAATAGATGAGATCTTACTCAATCTGCAGGCATTGCTGGATCAGGCGGGTGAGCGTTTTGCCTGGCCGTTGCGTGAGTTGGCAGAAGTTGATTTATACAAAGTCTATGTGCGGCATTCTCACCACGCTTTAGCGGTACGGAGGCAATTGCGACAACGCCTGGGGAAAGCCCCTGCCATGATCTGTTTGCAGGGTGATATATGCCGGGATGATCTGTTAGTCGAGATCGAGGCATTTGCTGCCGCTCCTGCAACAATCGGGGCGCCATGAGCGGGAATTTACTGTATGCCCAATCCGGTGGCATGACTGCGGTCATTAATACTTCCGCTTGTGGCGTGATCGAAGCTGCGCGCACTCAGGCTTCTCCATATTCCGGAGTGTTCGCCGCTCGGAATGGTCTTCTCGGAGTGTTGGAAGAATCTCTGTATGATCTCATGACATGGACGGATGAGCAGATCGCATCGTTGCGCTATCGTCCGGGTGGAGTGTTTGGCTCATGCCGACTGGATCTTGATCCTTTCGAGACGCACCAGTATCAATATACCCGGGTTTTTGAGGTATTCGCAGCGCACGATATCCGGGGATTTATCTACAATGGCGGCGGTGGCTCCATGCTGACCGCCTGGCGTATGGCTCAGGCTGCAAGTGCTTGTGGTTACCCCTTGAGCGTGATTGGTGTACCGAAAACCATTGACAATGATCTTTATGCGACGGATACGAGCCCGGGTTTCGGTTCCGCCGCAAAATACCTTGCTGTTTCGATTCGTGAAGCTGCCATGGATGTGGCAGCCATGTGCGCCACATCCACTCAGGTTTTCCTTCTCGAAGTCATGGGGCGTCATTCCGGCTGGCTGGCGGCAGCGGCTGGGCTAGCCGAGCAGAATCCGGGTGAATTACCACTTCTATTGCTGTTTGCAGAAATTCCTTTCGATGTGGAGCATTTTCTTGCCGCAGTCCGTGACCGGATTCGCCAGGTGGGTTATTGCGTAATCGTTGTCAGCGAAGGATTGCGGGAACGTAACAGCAGTCTGTTAAAAGAGCATTCTACGGCGGGAGTGACCCCGGCATTGGCAGATCTTTTGACACGTACGCTTGATTTGCATGTTCATTGGGCCGTGGCGGATTACCTTCAGCGCAGTGCGCGCCATTTAGCTTCACGAATCGATGTCGAGCAGGCCTATGCGGTCGGGCGCACCGCAGTTGAATTAGCTGCCCAAGGGAGAACCGGGGTGATGGTCACTTTGCAACGCCTTACCGATCACCCTTACTGTTGGCGCACCGGTTCGGTCAGTCTGATGGAAGTCGCGGATCGGGAGCGCCTGCTGCCACTCGAATTTATTGATGTGGAAAATTTCCGGTTGACCGATGCAGCCAGAAAATATCTGCAACCCCTGATTCAGGGTGAAGATCATCCTCCATTCATCAGCGGGTTACCCGCCGCCGAAGCGCTACCTTTACGCCTGCGTCGGCGACGGTTATCAGCTTGGGATGGATGGCAGGATTTATCCTGGTTTCATCGGACATGAGCGAAGTATAAAATGGTGTGGTTGAAGTGAACGGGCGCAAAGAAACAGATGCCTGAGCTGCCTGAAGTCGAGACGACGCGCCGGGGGCTGGAAGTGCATCTGGCCGGTCAGCGCATTGATCAGGCTTTTTTACGACAGCCGAGGTTACGCTGGCCAGTTCCCAAGGGGTTGCCCGCCATGCTGTCCGGGAGATTGATCCAAGCTGTGGAACGGCGAGGAAAATATCTCATTTTCCGGCTTGATGCCGGAAATTTACTCATTCATTTGGGGATGTCCGGCAGTTTGCGCCTGGTAGATTCTAGCCAACTGCCGCGCAAACATGATCATTTTGATCTGGTGTTGGAGTCCGGGCGAACGATGCGCTTTCATGATCCGCGCCGGTTCGGGGCCATTTTATGGGTGGAAAGCGATCCTATGGCGCACCCGCTGCTCCAGCGCCTGGGTCCGGAACCGCTATCTTCTAGTTTCAATGCAAACTATATGTATCACCTGGCACAGGGGCGGCGGCAAGCGATCAAGCCGTTGATTATGAGTGGTAATGTGGTCGTGGGTGTGGGCAATATATATGCGAACGAAGCGCTTTTCCGGGCTGGCATCCATCCGGCTCGCGCAGCGGGAAGGATCAGTCTGTTGCGCTATGGGCGTCTGATTTCAGAAATTCAGGCCGTATTGACCGAGGCTATCGCTGCGGGGGGTACTACCCTTCAGGATTTCCTGAAGGTTGATGGTCGTCCGGGTTATTTTAGGCAGGAATTGCAGGTTTATGGGCGTACTGGGAAAGCATGCCCAAGATGCAATGGATCCTTGCGCCGCAGCGTGATTGCGCAGCGCTCGACATTTTATTGTCCGGTTTGTCAGCGATAGGTGGAGCAGGGGAAGTAGTATCGGTTCGCTGTGAAGTCAATACGGCCGATCAATCAGGGGCTAACCATGAACTATCAGGTGCTCGAATTTGAACATGAGTTCTTCCTCGGTTTCCGGATGTTCCGGATCAATGAGGATGCAGTCTACCGGGCAGACTTCTTTGCATTGGGGTGTATCGTAATGGCCGACGCATTCCGTGCAGAGATTCGGATCGACCTCATAGATCTCCGCTCCCGGGGAAATGGCTTCGTTGGGGCATTCGGGTTCGCAAACATCACAATTGATGCATTCGTCGGTAATGAATAGAGCCATAATGATAACCGTTCAATTGAGTGTCGAGATAGATAATCCATATTAGTTTAACGCAGGCGTTGATAAAGCGCAGCCTCAACGAGGGGGGAAACAAAATCTGAAATATCCCCGCCCAAACGCGCTATTTCACGCACCAGACTGGATGAGATGAAGCCATAGGCTTCATCCGGCGTCAAGAAAATACTTTCCACCTCTGGTGCCAGCTTTCGATTCATGCTGGAGAGCTGGAATTCGTGTTCAAAATCCGATATCGCCCGCAACCCACGGAGGATCAGGCGAGCCCCGTGTTCCCGGGCAAATTCCACCAGCAGACCACGGAAGCCAAGTACTTCAATACCCGACATGCCAGCCAGAGTCTCTCGCGCCAGCTCGACGCGTTCATCGAGAGTAAAGGCCGCGTCTTTACCTGGATTTTCCGCTACAGCAACAATCAAGTGGTCGAAAAGTTGGCAACCACGACGAATCAGATCAGTATGGCCATTGGTGATTGGATCGAATGTACCGGGGTAGACAACACAAAGTTCCATCCTGTACTCCCTCGTGTTTAGATTTCGCTGGATAGCGCTTTCCCGTTCTCTTTGGTATTACTCACTTCGCTTCGAGCACTGTCTCTTTCGGGGTGTTCGGTGATATTGGGCTATTTCAACCTGATACACTACTTTTTCGGGTGTTCAAATACCAAATTTGGCTATAGCTCATCATCCTGCAGGTGGTGATCAAATTAAAGCCAGAAAAAGCTGACCTGCATTCTGTTGCCCGGCCCGCAGTCAGTCGACGGTTATGACTGTACGTCCGCATTCACTCTACGGCCCATTCTTTACGGAGCATCGTTGCCTGCTCCAGCACCAGCTCAGTCGCTTTGGCCTGCATATCCGGCGGGTATCCGTAACGGCGTAGGATACGTTTCACCATAACCCGGATCTGGGCACGGGCATTTTCGCGCTTGGTCCAGTCAACGGAGACGCCTCGTTTAACTGAATTCACCAACTCCTGCGCAATCAACTTCAAGGTATCGTCGCCGAGCAGCTGGACTGCGCTATCGTTGACTTCGAGGGCGTCATAGAAGGCGATTTCGTCGTCGTTAAGTCCCGGGATTTCACCGCGTTGTTGTGCTTCCCGCATTTCCCTGGCGAGCTTTATAAGTTCTTCTATGACTTCCGCTGTTTCGATGGTGCGGTTCTGGTACTTGTTGATGGCTTCTTCCAGCATCTTTGTGAATGAGCGCGCCTGGACGACATTCTTCCGCATCCGGGTTTTTATTTCGTCATTGAGCAGCTTCTTAAGCAGTTCAAGGGCGAGGTTTTGCTGCGGTAGCTGCTGCACTTCCACAAGAAATTCATCGGAGAGAATCGAGATATCCGGTTTATTGAACCCGGCTGCCGCAAAAATATCCACTACCTCGGTTGAGGATACGGCGCGTGATACGAGCTGGCGAATCGCGGTCTCCATTGCCTCGGGCGATCTTTCGAAATTGGAAACCGTCGCCTTGACCAGACTCGCACGGATTTCCTGAAACAACCCAAGCTCATCACGAATGGCCCAAGCCTCTTCATGAGGGACTGCGAGCGCAAACGCCTTGGACAAAACCGTCACGGCCAGGAGATAGCGTTTCTTTCCATCTTCAAGCCCCAGGATGAATTCCATTGCCTGGGCAATGCCGGTCATGCGCTGCGCCGCGGACGCTTTAACGATTGGGGCGTAATCGAAACCGTGGAGTAGGTCGCAGACGACTTCGTATTTTTCCAGCAGAACTGCAATGGCTTCGGTCTGCTCGACGGTTGCCGTGCCCTTGCCGCCACTCGCCGTATAGTTGGCAAGGGCCCGTTTCAAGGCATCGGCCAAGCCGAGATAGTCAACGACCAGACCACCGGGTTTATCCCGGAACACCCGGTTCACTCGGGCGATGGCCTGCATGAGGGTGTGGCCGCTCATGGGCTTGTCCACATACATGGTATGCATGCTCGGGCAATCAAAGCCGGTTAGCCACATGTCGCGAACAATGACAAGTTCCAGTTTGCTGTGTGGATCTTTGTACCGCTTGGCCAGGGCTTCGCGGGCTTTCTTGGTACGAATATGTGGCTGCCAGGACAATTTGTCAGAGGCTGATCCGGACATGACAATCTTGATGCGGCCCTTGGTATCGTCGTCGCTGTGCCAATCCGGACGTAGTTTGACGATGGCGTTATACAGTTCCACGCAGATGCGGCGGCTCATGCAGACGATGAGAGCTTTGCCGTTCATCACCTCTTGTCGTGTCTCGAAATGATCCACCAGGTCGGCAGCCACCAGGCCGATGCGTTTTCCAGTCCCAACCATGGCTTCGATGGAGGCCCACTTGCTCCGCATCCGCTGTTTGCGGCTCTCTTCCTCCTCGCCTTCGGTGATCTCCTCAAACTCGGGATCGATGGTGGGTTTCTCGACCTCGTTCAATTCAATGCGGGCCAAGCGGCTTTCGTAGTAGATTGGGACCGTAGCCCCATCCTCGACTGCGCGGAGTATGTCGTATTTGTCGATGTAGTCCCCGAAGACGGCAGGCGTGCTTCGGTCATCGTTCTCAATGGGTGTGCCGGTGAAGCCGATGAACGAGGCATTCGGCAAAGCGTCGTGCATATGCCGGGCAAAGCCGTCGATAAAATCGTATTGACTGCGATGCGCTTCGTCCGCGATGACCACGATGTTGCGCCGCTCAGACAGCAGTGGGTAGGCATCGCCCTTGTTTTCCGGCAGGAACTTCTGGATGGTGGTAAAGACGACGCCTCCGGAAGCAACTTGCAGCAGCTCCCGCAGATTCATCCGGCCACCTGCCTGCACCGGGATTTGGCGCAGGAGTTCGCAGTTACTGGAAAAGGTGCCGAATAGCTGCTCGTCCAGATCGTTGCGGTCGGTGATCAGTTAGTGCAGCATGTCTTCTGTAAAAGTGGAAATCATCTCTGACAGAGATG
>CAZUKD010000040.1:0-12607 GCA_964620825.1 uncultured Ectothiorhodospiraceae bacterium | reverse complement strand
ATCCCTCTTGTTGCGAATCCGCTATATTTTTACCCACTGATTTTCCTGAAGAGCCAGATGTTTCTATTTTTCTGGATACCCAAATATGGGATTTTAGACCCTTGCACGAATGAAGCCTTTTATTCCAAAGCCCGAGATTATACAAAGATGATCCC
Source organism: uncultured Ectothiorhodospiraceae bacterium (assembly GCA_964620825.1). Lineage (GTDB taxonomy): Bacteria > Pseudomonadota > Gammaproteobacteria > DSM-5130 > Acidihalobacteraceae > Acidihalobacter_A. The sequence goes on along the minus strand of CAZUKD010000040.1, from coordinate 12,452 downwards.
GGAAATCTAAGCAACCAAACCCAATGCCATCAGTGAGTCCCTGCTCATACTGGGCTCATGCAATGGATCCCTATGGCCACGTGTGCCAATCTGTCACGACAGCGAGAGATACAAAACCACATGTCCCGGGGATACGGGTCATATCCATCGCCCAGGCCTGATGGTGTCACTTCTACAGTGAGTTTTGCATGTTGTGACATTGTGTGGCCCTGGGCATAAGTGAATAAACGGCAAGATCCACAGTAAAGCGTGCAGGTCGCGCCAAGCCTGCTCTGTGGCTTTCTGTGGCGTTGTGGAGACCAGCGCGCGACGTATAATGGGTTTGCGCTCGCCCAGCGCCGGCTTGAGGGCGGTTAGCGGCTCTCTTGATGTGGCCGCCCCCACTGGCCTGGCACCAGACGTTCCGCAATATCGGCGGGGTGCTAATCAAGGTTGATCATGCGGGGTATCTCGTCGATCATCTCCGTGCGTAGTTCGCCTTTTTGCAGCACATAGATCGCTTGGTATATTGCTTTATGACAGTTGAGTTTACATCAACGTACAGCCTTCCAATGTGATGCGTTTGTAGTTATTGGCCTGTAGCATTCCCTCATGAAGAAGGTTGTACTTGGAGTTGGGGTGTGCCGTGCCTCAATCGAGTAAGAAATCCACTTAACGGGCCGTGCAGATTTTTGTGGCACCTCTGTTCCATGCAAGGTATTGATTTCCAGTAATTATTATTTATACTCGAGGTATTTTCTTGACAGTATTTGGAGTAAATGCTAAGTTCAGAACTTGCCAATTGGTGCGGGGTTGGGCCTGACGGCCTCCTGTCTGGTTTAATCCATCAGGAGAGTCAACCATGAAATTTGACATGACTCATCGGATAATTTTAGCGGGACTATTTTGTCACTAAGTGCATTAGGTGGTTGTGCGACGGCTACCGAACAGGCGGTCAAGTCGACTGCGATACAAACCAGCGCGGCCAGGGAGAACGCAGCCTCAATTATCGCGGCGGCGAAATCCGCCTATGCGGAGGCCAAGGCCAAAGGGTTCGCTTTGACGACCACCAAGCCGCTGGTTATGAAGGCAGAAAGGGTATTTAGTGCCGGCCAGTATGCGCAGGCTATCAGTTTGGCCAATAAAGCTAAAAAAGAGGCTGAAGACAACATCAGCCAATACTATTTAACCCAGGCCAATACCAATCTAATGAAGCCCGCCAAGATGAAAGGCCAGATGTCCAAAGCACAACTCGGACAATACAATCAGGCAGAAAAATATTATAGTGAATTTAAAGCTAAGGAAGCCTTGGCCTTAAGTTCCAGGCCTCTAGTTGAGATGAAGAACACTTTGCCTGCTACCTATACCGTAGTCAAAGGTAACACGCTGTGGGGAATCGCAGCTATGCCTAGAATTTATGACAATTCTCTTGAGTGGCCTTTGATCTACAAAGCTAATTTAGCAAAAGTTTACGATCTGGATCTGATCTTCCCAGACCAGATATTCGCTGTCAATCACCAGGCCATTTCATTACAGATCAAGGCAGCGATATATCACGCTAAACATCGTGGAGCCTGGAAACTCGGCCAATTGACACACACCGATCTTTTGTATTTCAAGGAAAGTACGCGACAGTTCCTGCAGGAGAGTCGGTGAAAGCCGGCGATTCACCCAAGGAATTAAACCGAGGAAAGGAGGGCTTTGAGGCCCTCTTTTTTTGGGCCAGGAAACAACTCAATCCTAGACAGTCATCATTTTTTCATTTTGTTCTGACTGTTTTACATCGGTTCTATAATGATCACTGCCTGGATATCGCGGGTAGTCTAGCGTTTACTACCTTGCTGGCCCTGGTCCCCCTGGTTACGGTAATTTTTGGCATCCTCAGGTTGTTCCCGGCATTTCATGAGCTGACTGCTTCTCTGCACGAGCTGTTGAGTCATCAGCTCATTCCGGCGAGTGGTGAATTGATCCAGCGATATGTACTGGAGTTCAGCAGGAATGCCGGTAAATTGACTTTAGTCGGGTCAATCGGCTTGTTTCTAACTTCGATTTTAACTTTGTGGGAAATCGACCTTGCACTGAACGCGATCTGGCATACACATAAGCGGCGTCAGAAAATGAGTGTCTTTCTGGTGTATTGGGCGCTACTGACGGTAGGCCCTTTGTTTTTTGGGGTGGGCATCGCGGCGACCACTGCTTTCTATTCTATTTATCAAACATTTATTCTCGGCAGCGGATTGCCAGTCATTGTAGGCTGGAGTCTGGTTCGAGTGGTTTCTACATTATTCGAGGCCACCGCATTTCTGCTGATCTTTCGTTTGGTGCCGCGGGTGCCCGTCAAGTTCCGGCATGCCTTGGCTGGCGGTATTTTTTCTGCGGTTTTGTTTGAAGTCGCCAAACATATACTAGCATTCTATCTTACCCATTTTAAGACCTATGAATTGATCTATGGCGCTTTTTCCGCTATCCCCGCCTTATTGATCTGGATTTTTATCGTTTGGGCGATCATTTTGTTGGGAGCCGAGGTGACAGCGTGCCTCGGCGGGGATTGTCATAAGTTGGCTTTGGGTGATCTTGCCGCCAATCGTTCCCTTTGGCTAGCGGCAAGAATTTTGATTCGTCTGGGAACAGCACAGCGCTCGGGACATACCTTGACCCTTTATCAACTCAATGTCATGGAGCCGCAGTTCAGCTATTCTCAGGTTGAGACTATGTTGCAGCGGCTTTCTGACCTTCAGGTCGCGCGTCCGGGAATTGGTGATGAATGGGTGTTGATCCGAGATCTGCATGAAATGACGCTGGCTGATCTTTATGGTTTTGGTGGCTTCGATTTGGATCCCACCGGAGTTCCCGGCGCGGATAGTCAGACATGGGATGAATGGTTGGGGCAATATATTCGCTTGGCTCACGGCGAAGCTCGCCAATATCTGGACAAACCTCTGGCGGAAATGCTGACGGTATCGGCGGATCACCAAGTGCAGAGGGAAATATCATGAAATGATATCGATGTTTCATCACGGGTCGTGTGCAAGACGTAGCTTTCCGAGTGGCTACCCGCCAACATGCCCAGAAGCTGGGATTGTCCGGTTATGCGCGTAACATGACGGATGGGCGAGTCGAGGTATATATCTGTGGGGATACCATGGCGCTACATGATTTGTGCCAATGGCTTTGGGTTGGTCCACCACTGGCGAAGGTAGCTGTAGTGGAATGCCGGGAGGTTGAACATGAACTGGTTTCCGGTTTTATCATCGGCTGATTGGGCCGAGGTCAGCCGGAATAGAGGCGTATAGTTGTTTGAGTGAAACGATGGTTACAATTTCTCCACATTTTTATTAAACAGGCTGGCTATTCGCCCAATTTGTTTAAATTTCTGACTTGCTTCATACTTGTACTTCGATTCCCCGGTCTGGTGGTCTCCTAACGACTGGATTGCACGTGCCGGGCTAGAAAATTAGGTAAATCATCCAGGGAAATAGACTGGCTGGACCGATCCTGTCGCTGGCGGTATTCAATCTGCCCTGCATCCAGTCTTCGCTCACTGAATACCAGACGATGAGGAATACCAATTAGTTCCAAATCGGCAAACATCACGCCTGGACGGACTGGGCGATCATCGAGAAGCACTTCAAATCCGGCTTCCTGTAATTGGGCATAAAGTGACTCTACGGCTTTGTGCAAACGTTCAGATTTATGCATATTAATGGGTGCCAGGGCGATTTGGAAAGGCGCGATAGAATCCGGCCAGATAATCCCTGAGTCATCGTGATTCTGCTCGATGGCTGCGGCTACGATGCGGGATATTCCGATACCGTAACAACCCATAGTCAGCGGTACGGATCGACCCTGTTCATCAAGGACAACGGCATTCATTTTTTCGCTGTAGTTGCGGCCTAGTTTAAAAATATGCCCAACTTCTATACCACGCACAATGCGTAGCCGCCCACGTCCGTCTGGGCTGAGGTCCCCATACTGTACATTGCGCAGATCAGCGATTTTTGGTAACGGCAAATCACGCCCCCAGTTGATGCCAGACCAGTGCCAGCCATCGGTATTGGCACCGATACTGAAATTGGCAGCCACCGCCGCGCTGCGATCGACAATAGCGGGTATGGGAAGTTCCAGGGGACCCAGCGAACCAGGTCCTGCGCCAATAGTCTGACGTATTTCCACTTCGCTGACAAAGCGAAGTGGGCTGGCAATTTCCGGAAGCTTTTCGGCCTTAATCGGATTGAGTTCATGGTCGCCACGCAGGATCAGAGCGATGAGGTTGCTACTTGCTGCAGGGCTAGCTTCCACAATGAGTGTTTTCAGAGTTCGCTCAATGGAAATACCGAATTGCCTGACCAGGTCCTGAATGGTCTTTACTTGCGGCGTGGCGATCTTATGGGGTTTTTCCGTGGGTGCTGGACGGTCAGTGATTTCCGGGATCGCTTCAGCCAGTTCGAGGTTGGCGGCATATCCGCTTTCCTGACAAATGGCGATAGCGTCTTCTCCGGAATTAGCCAACACATGGAATTCATGAGAGGTATTGCCGCCAATGGCGCCTGTATCAGCTTCAACAGGGCGGAAATTCAGACCAAGGCGGGTGAAAATTCGGGTATAGGCCGCATACATGCACTGATAGGTTTCATCCAGTGAGATTTCATCAATGTGAAAGGAATAGGCATCCTTCATAATGAATTCACGGGACCGCATGATCCCGAACCGAGGTCGAACTTCATCTCGAAACTTGGTCTGGATCTGGTAAAAATTAATCGGTAATTGCTTATAGCTACGTAATTCCCGTCGAACCAGGTCGGTAATCACTTCTTCATGTGTCGGGCCGAGGCAAAAGTCACGTTGATGGCGATCCTTGAAGCGGAGAAGCTCTGACCCATATTGGGTCCAGCGCCCGGATTCCTGCCAGAGTTCAGCGGGTTGGACGCAGGGCATGAGCAGCTCCAGGGCGCCTGCTGTATCCATTTCTTCACGAACAATTCTTTCCACTTTGCGTAAGACTCGCAAGCCCAATGGTAGCCAGGTGTATAAGCCGGAAGTCAGACGCCTGATCAAGCCCGCCCGGAGCATGAGCTGATGGCTGATGATTTCGGCTTCTGCCGGTACTTCCTTGAGAGACATGATCGGTAAAGTAGATGTTCGCATCAATGAATTCCTTGCAATAATCAGAGTTGAGGCTAATAGTTCCTGTACTGCAATGGGCAGTACAGGATATGTTCAGAAGGTATCTCCAGCAAAGCTCCAATGAAGGCGAGATGGGTGAATTCAATACCAGCTCGTTCTACAGGAATACTGGAATTGTGGTTCAGCAAGTCGGCCATTATCCTGGATAAAGGCACGGTTGTCGCATCGGGGTTCAGGCTTTCACGTTCACAATAGATTATGGTGATGCACTGTCACCAAATAGCCTGCGCGAGTCATGGAGCAGGCGCACCAAGATATAGTATTCCAGCTTGTCTAGTTGTCCGGCTAGAGTGACTGATACTTTACTCATAAACGTCCGGGCCTGCCGCTCATTGAATGGCTGATTGATTTAGACGTTGAGTAAGGGCATGTTTTATGGACAGTCCTGATGGAGGAATTTCTTGATCTGCTGGATTTGCTGCTGGCGTCGGGCATCTATAAGCCAAGTGACCTCACCGTTTGGTTGACGGATTTTTACACGCCGGCCAGATTCGTAAATCTGCAGGTTTGACCGGGCTTGTCGGCACGTTCCATGGCTAGCCTTGTGTGACTTTCCGGGTTTAGTGGAAGGGGTTCTGATTGTATTCCCCGAGGCTAAAGCGGCTACGGCTGGAGCAGGCGCGGCGGGGCTGGTAAAGGTGTTGATGGGTGGGGTTTTCGCGATCCGGGATTTTCCCTGGGGAGGAGGAAATTGGGAGAAATGGACAACTCCGGAGGCGCCTGTCCAGCGATAAGTTTCTGCATGGACTGTAGGTATCCATGACAGAGTCATGGCGAAAAAGATGGCTATAGTAAGCAATGAGTTCATGAATGAATGGCCATATCCTGTGAATACAAGGGTCTAATGGGGATGAGTTTATCAGAGTCGATTTCCTCAGTGGGGCAGGCAATTCATTCGGGTATTATAATTTAGGTTGACATCAATATAAGTATTTTATAATATTTACGCTTTCTGTTGATAGGTTCTATACTCTGTGCGCCAGTGATTCTGGATAATGCTTCCGGATCCGGGTGCTCGCACTTGATTGAGGTATCAATGTACATGTTAAAAATTCCAAAGAGCGGGTATGCATGGTTGCTACTGGGTTTGTTGAATTGGGTGGGTACTGTCGATGCACAACCAGCCATCCCTTTGCGATTGAGTTTTGAGCAAGTCTGGCAGGCTGCCTTGCGGCAGACACCAGAGATGCTCAAGGTACGCGCGCAGGAAGCTGAAGCCAGGGGAGCCGTAAAGATAGCCCAGGGGCATTTGCTGCCAGAATTCAAAGCTTCTTTTGCTGGTATAGGTTCGAATAATGGCCTGAATGTGTTCGGCATGAAACTCAATCAGGGCAAGGTGAACTTCAATGATTTTGGAGCGGGGCAACTCTTGAGCTCACCAAACCCCCTGACCAGTCTGGATATTGTCCCGTCCAACCTCAACAATCCTGGCTGGTATCGTAATTACCAGAGCAAGCTGGAGTTACGGATTCCAGTTTACAATGGGGGCAAGGTGTGGGCTTACCTGCAACAAGCGGAAGCCTACTTGCGCGCGGCTCACCGAGGCAATGCTATGGCCAGGCAAAGGCTCGAATTCCAGGTCTTAAAGGCCTATGAAGGAGTCCGTGCGGCACAGGCTTTCGTCAGGGTGGCCGCCCAGGCTCTGAAAGCCGCACAGTCCTATGTGTCTATAACCGACAAGCTGTACCGGCACGGCGTGGTTTCTCGCAACACCCAGTTGCGTGCAGGGCTAAATTGGGATGATGTCCGACTGCATTACAGTCAGACACAGGTTCAGCTGGCCAAGGTGATCGAGCAATTACGTGTATTGACCGGACTGAGAATTCATCGGCCCGTCGTAATTGATCAAAACATTAGGGTGAAGATACCTCGGGCCACATTGGCCGAATTGCAGTCAAGGGCCTTATTGGATAATCCAGGTATTCAGATGCTTGGCCTGCAGGTTCAAGGTGCCCAAGCGGGTGTACAAGTGGCTCGCTCAGCCTTTCTGCCTCATTTCAATATCGTCGTGAGTCGTGAATGGGATGATTCCTCCTTCATTTTTGCAGGACAGCCTTCTTATACCGTGACGGGTATTTTGACTTGGAATATCTTTGATTTTGGTGTCCGACGGGGTGCGCTGGACCAAGCCCAAGCCAAAGTGCTGCGGCAGGTAGCGGAATTGCACCAGCAGCAAAACCGGTTACGTATTGCGGTGATATCAGCGTGGCTAGATATGCGTTTGGCCCAACAACGTGTGCAGCTGCGTCAGCTGGCTATCAAGCAAGCGGGGGAGGCCCGGCGCTTACAGAAATTGCGGTATAAAAATGGCATCACCACGATTGCCCAACTACTAACAGCACAGGCCGAACTGGATAAGGCTCGCGGTGCCCTGGTCGCGGCCCGATACGAGGAAATCATGCAGCGAGCCAATCTGTTGATAGCGTTGGGACAATTAACACCAACGACTATCATCGTAGAGAATGCGCCGCAAAGCCGAATGGTGTTGCCGAGCCGGTCTTGAGAGATTCACTTCACAGCAGGATATGATCCAATGACGAAAAAGGTATGTACCTTGTCAATATTCTTAGGTTTTGTTGTTTTCATGGGTGGATTTGGTACGAGCATGCCAATCGCTATGGCCGCACAGACCAACGTCATGGTTAAAGTTCGGATCATGGTTGCCAAAAAGACTAGCCTACCTATCTATTCGTCTTATTCAGGCACCATCATTGCCACTAATCAAGTTCGTATCGCTTCCCGTCTGATGGGTTATGTACGCAAGATTGATGTACACGTCGGACAACAGGTAAAGCGAGGCCGACGGTTACTCACCGTGGATCAGGCGGATGTGAACAGCGCTATCCATCAGGCCCGAGCTGGCGTGAGTAAAGCTAGAGCAGCGCTGGCAGCGGCGGGGTCCAATTTCAAGCGTTATCAAGCCTTGTATGAACAGAAGGCGGTACCGCGGCAACAATTCCAACAATTCCAGCTCGCTTATCGAGTGGCTCGTAGTGATTACAAGGTAGCCCTTTCGGTATTGCAAAATGCCCTGTCGCAACTGAAATATTCAGAGGTACGCGCACCTTTTGCGGGTGCGGTGATCAGTAAGCGGGTGGATACCGGGCAATTGATCACACCGGGACAAACCTTACTGGTTTTACAGAGTACCGGGCTGCAGGTGGAGATACAGGTCGATATGCTGGCTTTCGATCATCTACATCTTGGCCGGACAGTAGTGGTGATCTTCAAGGGATCCGGTTCCAAATCCCGTACCGTCAACGGTGTGGTGGAGCGTCTGGTTAGCGCTGCTGATCCGATGACGCACACTCATCTGGTTAAGATCGGGTTGCCTGCGGATTGTAGTGCCTTCCCTGGCGAATATGTCACTGTGCACATCATTGTCGGTCAAACGCTGGGTATTCTGATTCCGGATTCAGCTATTTACACCCGAGCCGGGATTACGGGCGTTTTCGTGGTCACCGATACTGGATCGGCGGCTTTCCGTATGGTGCGTCCGGGATCAAAAATCAGCAATCGGATCGTAATTCTTAGCGGCCTGGTGTCGGGTGACCGGGTGATCATCAAAGCACGGGGGATGCTTTATAACGGTGTCAAAATTGAAGGTAGTTCAGTATGAGTGAGCAAGATAGTGCTACCCATCTGAATCTGGCCGGAAAATTGGCCAAAGGATTCCTAACCTCAAAGATCACCATACTTATCATGCTGGTCGTAACCCTTTTCGGTACCCTGGCGGTGATTGTTACTCCGCGCCTATACAATCCGGAAATCGTTGTGCCAGCAGCATCCATCCTGGTTATGCGGCTAGGCAATTCCCCTCAGGAAATTGAGAATCAGGTAGTACAGCCATTGGAAGAAATGATGGCTGGCATCAAAGGAGTCAAACATACCTTTGGTTATGCTACTAATGACATGGGAGTGGTCACAGTCGAGTTCAAGGTAGGTTCGAATGAGGAAAAGAGCCTGTTACTGCTCTATAACCAGTTGATACGCAATATGGATCGGTTGCCTCCAGGCACTATGCAACCGTTGGTCAAGAGCATCGGTATCAATGATGTGCCGATCATGGGTATTACTCTCAGTTCAGATCGGCTTAATCAGATCCAACTGCGTGAGCTTGGAGTGCGCATGTTGGAACAACTGCATACCGTGCCTGATGTGGGCAACAGCGAAGTCATCGGTGGGCAGCGCAAGGCGGTAGTAATCGACATCAAGCCTTTGCGTTTGGCCGATACGGGGTTGAGTCTGGAGCAAGTCATCAATCTTCTGCGGGCCGCCAATGTCATCGTTCCAGCAGGTAATCTGGTACATGATAACCATCAATATCCGCTCCGCGTCAATGTGGCTTTCGCCAGTCTGGGGCAACTAGGAGACCTGATTATCGGTGAGGCCAATCACAAGCCGGTATTCTTGAAGGATGTGGCCACTATCAAGATGGGTCCATTGCATGAGAACCGGTACGTTGGCCTGGGTTACGGAGCGGCAACCCATGGGGTAAAAACCGGGAATCCGGAACCGGCGGTGACCCTGGCAATCGGTAAGCGCAATGGCGCGAATGCCGTGAGCGTAGCGCAGGGCGTGTTAATCAAGCTGCATCAGCTTAAGCGAGAGATGCTACCGCAAGGTGTGCAGGTAACGATTACCCGTGATTATGGCAGCCGCGCCAATGATGCGGTCAATACCTTGATAGAGCATCTCGCTACCGCCATTGCGGTGGTGTCGGTGATCCTGCTATTTTTCCTCGGTTGGCGGGAATCCCTTATCGTGGCTCTGACGGTACCCTTGACTCTTTTTGTCGTACTCGGCGTGGGCTGGATGATTGGTCAGACGATCAACCGTATTTCGCTGTTTGCGCTGATTCTCTCCCTGGGCCTGATGGTCGATGCCGCCATCGTGGTGATCGAGAATATTCATCGGCACATGCATTATGCGCGTGGAAAGAGCCATTTTGGCCAGTTACTGGTCAATGCCACCAATGAGATCGGCAATCCGACCAATATCGCCACCCTGGCCGTTATCCTGGCTTTTATTCCGATGGCCTTCGTGACCGGAATGATGGGTCCGTTTATGCGGCCCATTCCGATCAATGTATCGATTGCCATGATCGCCTCATTGATCATGGCCTACATTGTCGTGCCCTGGGTGGCTAATCTCTGGCTCAAAAGCAAGCATGCCCGGATGATCGGTGAGCAGACACCCACCCTGGAAGAGCTGGATGAGCAACCCCGCGATTTTCTAAACCGGTCTTATATCGCGGTATTCAAGCCTCTACTGGAAAGCTCTCGTAAACGAGCCGCATTCTTTCTGGTAGTGATCGTGCTGCTTGTGCTGTCGATGCTTATGCCGCTGTGGCAGTTTATTCGCCCATCCGGAATGAATGGTCCGTTGAGTCCCCGGGGAGTTTCTCTGCAAATGCTACCCAGTGGTAATGTCAATCGTTTCATGATCGAGGTGGATATGCCCGCTGGAACTGCCCTTGATGAAACCAACCGCGTGGCTCAGGTCGTTGCCCGGGTGATTTCACGGAATCGTTATGTCCGCAACTATGAAATTTATCTTGGACGAACCGAGCCACTGACATTTGCCGGAATGGTGCGTGGAGATGATTTGCGTCGGGGAACTAATATCGCCCAGATCGTTGTTAATATCATCAATCGGCATGAGCGGCCCCATACCCTAGTGGTGGCAACTGAGGTCTGGAACGCGCTCAAGTCGGTACGAAAGGAGTTCCCGCGTACCCATATCAAGCTGTATCCCACTCCACCCGGACCACCGGTGATGTCGCAGGTCGTGGCCCGGTTGTCTGGCCCGAATTATCAAACTTTGCGTAGGATTGCCGGTTACGTCGAGGCAAATTTCCGCAAGATGTACGGTATGATCAATGTGGATGATTCAGTGACTGCCACTGCGCCTGAGTACATCATCCATGTCGATGCCCGCAAGGCGATGTTATCCGGGGTAGCACCAGCTCGGGTAGCCCAGTTGGTGCATGATTACGTTGCCGGGGCCAGGATCGGTTCGATGTATACGCCGAAGGCACCGGAGCCGGTGGATATCATCGTGCGCTTAAAGCGTGCCGATCGCGCCTGGATCCAACAAATTCTGAATCTGACCATAACCAACAAGGTCGGCAAGCAGGTACCTTTGGCGGGGATCATACAAATTCAGCCTTCCAGTATTGCCAAGCCCATGGATGATCGCGATCAGTTTCCGGTTGTCTATGTGACCGGCGACGTGCTTAATTTCAGCCCGGTCTATGCGACCCTCTCCCTGGATAAGCTACTGGATAACGCTACTCTCCCCAATGGCATCCACCTGACCACGGGTAATCTAGGATTTTTTCCGGTTCAGCCCAATAATCTAACCCATTATCAGGTGTTGTGGGGTGGTGATATGCGCTTGACTCTCAATGTGTTCCGAGATCTGGGTACGGCATTCATCGTTGCTCTGATCCTGATTTACCTGCTGCTGGTGGCTTATTATCAATCCTTCATGTTGCCGGTCATTGTGATGGGCGCAATACCGTTAACTCTGATCGGTATTTTTCCAGGACACTGGTTGTTTCACATGCCATTCAACGCGACCTCAATGATCGGGTTCATCGCATTGGCCGGCATCGTGGTGCGTAATTCCTTGCTCATGATCGACTTCATGCTTGATTACCGCAAGCAGGGTTATTCTCTCGAACAATCCGTAATCGAGGCTGGCGCAGTACGTTTTCGGCCCATTCTCCTGACCGCATTGGCGATTATGTTCGGTTCTGTCGTCATGATTGGTGATCCGGTGTTCGGTGGGCTGGCAATCTCTCTGATCTTCGGAACCTTTGCTTCCACGATGCTAACCTTGGTAGTGATTCCACTATTGTATTATCTTTGGCAGCGTTACGAATTACGCCGCCATCCCGAGGTGGTGTGAGGTGAGTGCCGGGGACGGTTTGCCGCTCTTGGTATGCGTATTGAGCAGGGAGCTCAGTTCCGTCTAGTGTTGCGGCGTCTTTTGTCGGTGCGCGCCAGTTCTCTCAACCTGGCTTCCCGCTTATTGAGGGGCAAGATTGGTTTAGCGGCTGATTTTCCGTAGGTGTCGTCCGAGTCGGCTGGTTGATGTGCAGCGCGCTTGCGCTCCTTGATGTACAGATGTTTCTCCAGTTCATCATCGAGGTAGCGCCTCTGGTAGTTTGGTGGAGGAGCGGCGTTGGGGTGCAGGAACTGCTGCATGTGCAAGGCCTTGTTCTAGCTAGAATCTGCTCATTAAGTCAGCACACCACTGCCGGCTACGCCATCAATGAGCGG
>CAZUKD010000039.1:0-12675 GCA_964620825.1 uncultured Ectothiorhodospiraceae bacterium | reverse complement strand
AGCCAGGCTTAAACGCCAGACCCGTTGCTCGATAGAATCACACGAAATCCGACACATAGGATGTTCAAACTCGGGCAGTGTGCTGAGAAGAAGTGGAGATGATTACGGGGTTTCGACACACTGGGCAAGGGGGTAACCGGAATCTGATTCAAAGGCGGAGTCGAGGTGACAACTGACCATCAGGCCACCGCTTGATGCAACTGGCTAAACACCACTTTTGACAATAACTCACGGTCCGCTTTTGGAGAGCGCAGGTTGTCCTTAGATCCTGAGCGTGTGAGCCAGACTTGTGTAGTAGTAACAGGCTAGGCTGACGGCACTGGCTCACAATGCCGTTCACCCATAAGGATGGCACTGTTTCCATACCACGACGATGGTCGGCTCTACCCCGCCGCGCGGCAGGTGTGCGGGTTTGTTCAAAACCGCCACCGGAGATGGGTGTGATATGGGGTCATTCATCAGTGAGATTGATCTGGTCTTTGACGAGTGGGGCCGGGCTTTGGGGTTGTCAGTAGTTTGCCGCCCGGTATTTTACCCATTAATATAATAAGCCATTGATTTAATGGTGCCGGTGAGAGGAATCGAACCTCTGACCTACTGATTACGAATCAGTTGCTCTGCCAACTGAGCTACACCGGCATTATTGGTTAGTCTGATTTCGCCTAAGCGAAAAACCGGGAAGATTACCGGTTCTCTGAGAGGCTACCGTGTGGATTACCTCAACTATCTCAATAAAATATGAGATTCGATAATCTATTGTCGCATTAACAGCAAATCACACAGCAAAAAGCGATTTTCTTAGGATAATCTAAATGCTTGGGCGGCTCAACACAAATGTCAGAGGCTGCCAAGAGCAAATAAATGCCCCGGACGGACATCCCTTCGATTGGTACCACCGCTATGATATTAAAATCAGAGTATGGGCCTATCGTGACCCCGATGACCATATGACCCTCTTTCATGGCCTCAATACTAGCTACTGATACCCTGGCGGCCAGATCATCACCTGTTGAATAAATGTTAACTCCTATCCGCTGCCATAACATTTCAGCAGTCTTGAACACCGAAATTAGAAAGTAGGTTATTATACACTACCAAACCGGACCGGATCAATCTATTGATCGCATGATAGAGTTTGTTCGGATTAGCCGGCTTGGGTGTAAATATAAATTATAGGATTGTTAGCCTATTGATCGCACAGTGATTTTCCCGTATCTATTAATTGGGTGGGCAGCCCCCTTAACACAACACCATAACACCTCCTGGAAGGAGGTGTTACACGTCAGAGGGCTACAAAAGTTAATCATTGAAGAACGTGAAGAAATGAGTCTCCAGCTGGCCAGGGCCCAGCTGCTGGTGATCGATGGCTGGGGATTTGAGCTGTTGAAACCGGCGCATCGCAACGATCTGATGGAGATCATGGACGACCGCCACGGACAGACGTTTGCGATTGTGGTTAGCCAGCTGCCGACCAATCAATGGTCCGCCAGTATCGGTGACAGCACCTTGGCTTAGGTTAAAAAACACACTCCGCGATGCGTTGTGAAAGCAGGTGTTCACGTTCGCCCGGAATCGGTATTCATCTTCGCTGGAATATGCAAGGATATCACCTCATTGACCAAACCAATGGTTCAAAAAGTGCCAGAATACCAATGACTTTTAATTTAACCTGATATCCAACGGAGCATAACTTATGTCGCGCGTACTCATTCCGCTTGCTGAAGGCTGCGAAGAGATTGAAGCCGTTACCCTGATTGATCTGTTGCGCCGAGCCAGCATCGAAGTGGTTGTCGCTGGGCTCAAACCGGGTCCGGTGCAATGCTCCAGAAATATTCGGATTATTCCGGACATAGAGATAGGCGCTATTCTTGGAGAAAATTTTGACATGATTGTCTTGCCTGGCGGCGCGCAAGGAGCTGAGCATTTATATGCTGATCAGAGAATACAGGAGTTACTCGTAAAAACGGTGGAAAATGGGGGAAAAGTAGCGGCTATATGCGCTGCGCCAAAAGTTTTGGCGCAGGCTGGTTTACTCAAAGGTCGTAGAGCGACGAGTTATCCTGGCGTACTGGAAGAGGAATCCGGCGGCGCCATCATCACGCATAATCCCGTTGAAACGGATGGCCCAATTCTAACCTCAAGAGGCCCCGGAACAGCAATGGATTTTGCTATGGAATTAATTGAACAGTTGACTAATCACGCGACCCGGGTTCACGTGGAGGCTGCTTTACAGCGCCCCTGATGGGCTGATGCTACCTATCGCTCATTCTACGGTAACTGATTTGGCGAGATTACGCGGTTGATCAACATCCGTACCTTTGAGTACGGCAGTATGATACGCTAATAATTGTAGCGGGATGGCCATCACGATGGGGGCAAGTGGGCCTGCATCATCCGGCAACCAGATAATTTGGATATCATCCTGTATTTTAAGCGTAACGCCAGGCTCTGCAAACACGAACAGTTCTCCCCCACGTGCTCGCACTTCTTCCAAATTTGATTTGAGTTTTTCAAGCATCGCATTATTTGGCGCTATAGCAACAACAGGCATATCCGTATCAACGAGAGCCAAAGGTCCATGTTTTAGCTCACCAGCGGGATAGGCTTCTGCATGGATATAGGAAATCTCTTTGAGCTTCAGCGCTCCCTCCATGGCGATTGGATAAAAAGGGCCGCGACCAAGGAAAAGTGCGTGGTGTCGATCCACAAAATGTTTTGCCAAGCCCTCGATTTCACGATCCAGCAGCAAAACCCTGTCAATTAACCCCGGCAAGCGCAATAAATCCTGGTTTAATTTACCCAATCTTTTCTCGCTAACTCCCTGAATCTTGGCCAGAATTTCAACCAGCAACATCAGAGCAACGAGCTGGGTGCTGAAAGTCTTAGTGGAAGCTACACCGATTTCCGGACCCGCCCGGGTAAGCAAGACGAGTTCGGATGCCCTGACCAGGCTACTTTCCGGAACATTACAGATGCTCATACGGGCAAGATAACCCATCTTGCGAGAAGCCTGAACAGCGGCCAGGGTATCTGCCGTTTCTCCAGACTGGGAGAGGCTAATAAGTAAGGTATTGGGTAATACCATATGTCTGCGATAACGGAATTCGCTGGCTACCTCAACCTCGCAGTGGACGCCTGCAATTTCTTCCAGCCAGTAGCGGGCCACCATTCCAGCGTGATAGCTGGTTCCGCAAGCCACGATCTGAATCGACCGAGTGCATTGCAAAATGGTTTCCGCACTATCCCCCAATATATTTGCCGTGGGAAAACCTTCAGGTGCCACCCGACCTTCGAGAGTCTCACTGATGGCTGTGGGTTGTTCAAGGATTTCCTTCTGCATGAAATGGCGGTAATGTCCACGATCGATTAAACCACCTACCAAAGTTAATGTAGTAATCGCCCTCTCTACTGATTCCATCTGGGTATTGTAAATCGACACGCCATCACGACGAACTTCAACTATATCGCCATCTTCCAGAAACGTGAACCGCTGAGTGACCGGCAACAAAGCCAAAACATCAGAGGCAACAAAATTTTCTCCAATACCATATCCCACCACCAGGGGGGCGCCATTACGGCAAGCAATGAGGCGCTGATGATCCCCGGAGATCATTACGACGAAGGCATAGGCTCCCTTAATGAGGTTTATGGTCTGCTGAATGGCTTCAAGCGGATGCTCGCCCTGAGTCAGAAGATATTCGATCTGGTGAGCGACAACTTCAGTATCAGTTTCAGACTCGAATTGATAGCCCAAGCTCTGCAAGTTATTCCGCAATTCAGTATGATTTTCGATGATGCCGTTATGAACGATTGCGATCCGGTCTTTCGAGATATGCGGATGGGCATTACTTATCGTAGGTGATCCATGTGTAGCCCAGCGGGTATGGGCTATTCCTACACTCCCAACCAACGGCTGGGCTTCCAGGGCCTTGGTAAGTTCTGCCACCTTACCGGTACGACGAATTCGCTGAATGATTCCCGCTTCATCTTCAATCGCAATCCCGGCCGAATCATACCCTCGATACTCAAGTCGCTGCAGACCTTCAAGCAGGATATTGCGAATATTTCGTTCTGCAATCGCACCAATAATGCCGCACACAACCACTTACTCCTTGTGTAAGGGACGCTTCCAGCTTGAAATAGTCTTTTGCTCAGGTCTGGACAATGTTAATTGTCCATCTGGGGCATCACAAACGATGACCGAACCTGCACCAATAGTCGCTTGCTTACCGATGGAAACCGGGGCAATCAGAGCAGTATTTGAACCAATAAAGGCACCCTTACCAATATGCGTTTGATGCTTGTTGGTACCATCATAATTACAGGTGATCGTACCCGCTCCGATGTTTACTTTTGGACCGAGATTCGCATCACCAATGTAGCTCAGATGATTAATCTTAGAGCCGTTATTGATGAATGAATTTTTGATTTCGACAAAATTTCCTACCCGGACTTGAGACTTCAAAGTGGTACCGGGGCGCAAGCGGGCAAAAGGGCCAATGATTGAATTTTCTCCAACTTCAGCCCCTTCGATAACGCAATGAGACTCAATGTGTGCACCCTTGTTGATTTTTGTGTTACGAATACAAGTGAATGGGCCGATAAAACAATTATCTTGTAAGGTGACATCCCCTTCCAGCAAGACATCGACATCAATGGTGACATCTCGGCCCACTTGGATTTGACCACGCACATACACCCTGTCTGGATCACGGAAAGTAACGCCTTGTTCCAATAAAAGGTCAATCCGGCGGCGGTTTAAGACTTTTTCTGCCTTTGCCAATTGTCGACGATCATTGATGCCAATTACTTCGTTGGAATCCCCGCAGACATGCGCTCTGATCAGGCACTCCTCGGCAACAGCCATCCTCATGCAATCGGTCAGATAATATTCACCCTGCGTATTAAGATTATTAAGTTGCTTAACCCAGCGACTCAGGTCGCTGTTAGGGGCGACCAGGATGCCGGTATTCACTTCCCGTATTCCCAGTTGCTCAGGGGAGCAATCAGATTCTTCTACAATAGAAGAGACATGCCCCTGTCGGTCACGAATAATTCGACCCATGCCCGAACAATCTTTAGTATATGCAGTCAGCCAGGCCACGCCCCCCTGGCGAGCCAACCGGATCAGCCGCGAAAGGGTCGCGGGACGGATCAATGGAACATCGGCATAAAGAACCAGTACCAAGCTATTCTCTGATAAATGGGGTAAAGCCTGTGCCAAAGCATGGCCAGTCCCTAGTTGCTCTTGTTGATCGATAAAAGTAATCGCTTGATCTGTGAAAGCTTTACGAATAGCTTCCGCTCCATGGCCAACAACAACCACGGAATGATCCAACCCAACTTGATGTAAGCAGGCCAGGACATGCGCAAGCATCGACTGACCCAGCAACGGTTGCAATGCCTTGGGCAAGCGTGATTTCATTCGCCTTCCCTGGCCTGCCGCGAGGATTACCGGAACGATAGAGTCCGCAGACCAGCGATTCTCTGTCATAGAGAGTCTTTCCCCCGGCGCATTAGCAACCAATTAATAATAATTAATGAAGGAATATTGAATCCTAACGAATGGAATCAGGTACCCTTCACTCGACGCAGATTCTTGATCATGCGTAATTGTGCCTCGGCTTCTATTAATACAGTCTGAGCACGCGCCAGATCAACTTTAGACTCCATGGTCTTCATCATTTCCTCCGCTCGTTCCTTGGCCTCGATAATTCTAGCTTCATCGAGGTCTTTAGCACGAATAACCGTGTCAGCCAACACGGTAACGTAATCTGGCTGCACCTCAAGAATCCCACCACTTACAAAAAAATACTGCAATTCATCATTGTCTTGGGTTTTAACACGAATATCACCGGGTACCAGCTGACTCAGCAACTGGGTATGCCTGGGGAAAATTCCCAGTTCTCCAGATTTCGATGGGGCATAGACCTCACGGATCATGCCGGAAAATATTTCCTCTTCAGCACTTACAATCGCCAGCTTCATAAGCATGCCCATATAATACCTACTTTATGATAATTACTTCATTGATCTAGCTTTTTCTATGGCTTCATCCATGGTTCCCACCATGTAAAAAGCCTGTTCTGGGAGGTGATCATATTCACCAGCTACAATCGCCTTGAATGCCTGAATCGTGTCCTCCAATGACACATATTTTCCAGGAGCCCCAGTAAAGATTTCAGCAACGAAAAAGGGTTGCGACAAGAACCTTTGAATTTTTCTTGCTCGAGTCACTAACAACTTGTCCTCTTCGGATAACTCATCCATACCCAGGATAGCAATAATATCTTTAAGTTCCTTGTAATGTTGCAAAACCTTTTGTACTGCACGGGCTGTTTCGTAGTGTTCACTGCCAATAATTTGCGGGTCTAGTTGGCGGCTGGTCGAATCAAGTGGATCAACAGCCGGATAAATACCCAATTCGGCAATTTGTCGGGATAAAACGACTGTTGCGTCAAGATGCGCAAAAGTTGTCGCCGGGGAAGGGTCAGTTAAATCATCAGCCGGTACATACACAGCTTGAATAGAAGTGATGGATCCGGTTTTGGTTGAAGTAATGCGCTCCTGCAAAATACCCATTTCCTCTGCGAGGGTCGGTTGATAGCCCACCGCAGATGGCATGCGACCCAATAGGGCTGACACCTCGGTTCCCGCCAGAGTATATCGATAAATATTATCGATGAACATTAGTACATCGTGACCTTCATCCCTGAAGAATTCAGCCATAGTTAAGCCAGTCAGCCCCACACGAAGGCGGTTCCCTGGGGGTTCATTCATCTGACCATAGACGAGGGCAACTTTGTCAAGAACATTTGAATCCTTCATTTCATGGTAGAAATCATTCCCTTCCCGGGTTCGTTCACCAACACCCGCAAAAACGGAATATCCTGTGTGCTCTATGGCTATATTCCTGATTAGCTCCATCATATTTACGGTTTTTCCCACCCCGGCGCCGCCGAAGAGGCCTACCTTACCGCCCTTGGCGAACGGGCAAAGTAAGTCGATTACCTTGATCCCGGTTTCCAGCAATTCAGTTGAACCTGCCTGCTCATCAAACGATGGAGCAGGCCGATGGATAGGGCGTGTATCTTTAGCTCCAATAGGCCCGGCCTCATCAACGGGCTCACCCAGCACATTCATCACTCGACCCAGCGTGGCTTTGCCAACCGGCACTGAAATAGGGTGGCCCGTATTGATTACTTCAAGCCCGCGCTTCAACCCATCTGTTGGGCCCATTGCAATTGAACGAACAATCCCACCACCAAGCTGTTGCTGAACCTCAAGGGTCAAATTTGCATCGGCTATCTGCAGTGCATCGTATATCTTGGGGACGGCATCATGCGGAAATTCCGTGTCAATGACGGCGCCGATAATTTCAATGATTTTCCCAGGACTCATAGTCTGTTCCTCTATAATAAATACAATATTCTTCAAACTCTAAAAATGCCTAGACTGCAGCAGCACCGCCGACAATTTCAGATATCTCCTGAGTAATTGCAGCCTGCCTGGCTTTGTTATAAGCCAGCTGAAGATCATCAATCAACGAACCAGCATTATCGGAGGCACTCTTCATAGCCACCATCCTGGAGGCCATCTCACAGGCTACATTTTCGACAACCCCCTGAAACACCAACGATTCCGTATAGCGAGTTAGAAGTTCGTTTAAAACAGCCTTGGCATCCGGCTCGTAAATGTAATCCCAATGATGCTTTAATTTTTCATCTTCAATCTTTTCAATCGGGAGCAATTGACTCACCCGCGGTTTTTGCACCATGGTATTAATGAATTGGTTCTCCACCAGGAAAAGCCTATCCAGTTCACCCGCATCATAATTCTTGAGCATAATAGAAACTGAACCGATAAGATCAGCCAATTTTGGACGATCTCCAAGGTGGGTATTTTGTGCCACCACCTTGCCTCCAAAGCGCTTAAAAAAAGAAGCTGCTTTTGATCCTATGATGCATAGCTCGATGTGAGCGCCTTTTTTCTGCCAATCTTTCATGGCGACAATTGATTTTTTGAAAAGATTGGTATTCAAGCCGCCACACAAACCCCGATCGGTTGAAATAATAATAAAACCAACTCTTTTAACATTCTCTCGGGGTTCAAGATATGGATGGTGATACTCAGGATGCGCCATGGAAACATGCCCGATCACTTGTCGAATGTGTTCAGCATAGGGGCGGGTTGCCTTCATTCGCTCCTGAGCCCTACGCATTTTGCTGGCCGCAACCATCTCCATTGCTTTGGTTATTTTCTTGGTGTTTTTAATGCTCTTAATTTTTGAGCGAATTTCTTTTGCCGCAGCCATCTTGAATCACCAAACGTTGTGAGCTTTGAAATCCTCAATCGCCTTCTTCATTTCTGCAGCGATTTCGTCATTATAATCACCCGTAGAATTAATTTGATTCAGCAAATCCATCTGTTCACTTCGTAGATAACTATGCAAAGCCTCCTCAAAATCCACTACCTTGGATACTTCTATATCATCAAGGTAGCCTTCATTGGCCGCCAGGAGAGAAAAAGCCATCTCGGATATCGATAGCGGCGCATATTGTTTCTGCTTCATCAGCTCGGTCACGCGCTGTCCCCGCTCAAGCTGTTTGCGGGTAAAATCGTCCAAATCGGAGGCAAACTGTGAAAAAGCGGCTAACTCACGATACTGAGCAAGTGCCAATCTCACTCCGCTACCCAATTTCTTGATAATCTTCGACTGTGCAGCGCCACCCACACGGGATACTGACAATCCCGCATCAATGGCCGGTCGAATACCAGAATAAAAAAGATCCGTATCAAGGAATATCTGCCCATCCGTAATAGAAATTACGTTAGTTGGCACAAAAGCGGAGACATCGCCCGCCTGAGTTTCAATGATAGGCAAAGCAGTGAGTGAACCTGTCTTACCCGTAACCTCGCCATTTGTCGCTTTTTCAACGAATTCTGCATTAACACGTGACGCTCTTTCAAGCAGTCGAGAGTGCAAGTAAAAAACGTCTCCCGGATAGGCTTCACGGCCCGGCGGGCGCCGTAAGAGAAGGGATACTTGTCGGTATGCCCAGGCCTGTTTGGTCAAGTCATCATAGATGATTAGAGCATCCTCACCGCGGTCACGAAAATACTCACCCATCGCACAACCTGCATAAGGGGCTATATATTGCATAGCAGCGGAGTCCGAAGCGGAAGCAGCTACTATGATCGTATAATCCATAGCATTGTGTTCTTCCAGTTTTCTGACCAAATTAGCGACAGAAGAGGCTTTCTGTCCTATCGCTACATAGATACACTTAATCCCGGTTCCCTTTTGATTAATAATCGTATCGATAGCGACCGCAGTTTTGCCAGTTTGGCGATCACCAATAATCAATTCACGCTGACCCCTGCCAATCGGCACCATGGCATCTATCGACTTTAGACCAGTCTGCAGCGGTTGGCCTACTGACTGCCTTTCAATGACTCCTGGAGCTATCTTTTCAATCGGAGAAGTCAAGCTAATCTCTAGAGATCCCTTGCCATCAATCGCTCTTCCCAATGAATCGACAACTCGACCCAACAGTTGAGGACCCACGGGCCCTTCGAGTATTTTACCGGTACACTTGACCTTATCTCCTTCGGAAATATGCTTATAATCACCCAGTACCACTGCACCCACTGAATCCCTTTGCAGATTCAGTGCCAATGCGTAGATGTCGCCTGGTAACTCAATCATCTCTCCTGCCATGACATCCGATAGTCCATGAATGCGAAGAATACCATCGGCCACACTGACGATCGTACCTTCAGTGCGTACTTCTGCTACAGCTTCAAAATTTTTGATACGCTGCTTGATCAGTTCAGAAATTTCAGTTGGATTCAGTTGCATCTTTCTTTCCTCGTTAAAGACTCATTGCCTGGGCGAGCTGAGCCAGCCGGCCCCGTATAGAGCCATCAATGACCAAATCTCCCGCCTGAATAACCATTCCACCCATTAATGATGGATCTTCCCTGGTTTTCAGAATAACTTCTCGGCCAAAATAAGCATGCAAAGCCTTTTTTACAGCTTCCAGCTCCTTACCTGTCAATGGCATGGTGCTGATGACATTGGCTTCGACCTTGCCATCTTCTTCGGTGCATAATTTTTCAAATTGCCGAGTAATCTCGAAAGTCAACTCAAAACGATGATTAGCAACTAGAAGTTGAACTAAATTTTTTCCTTCCTGATCCAGTTTCCCATCCAGAACTTCAACAAGAAGCATTGCAATATCAGTTTTATCCATTCCTGGATTTTTGAGCAATTGTCTGACTTCTGGTTGATGGCTGAGTGCATCAAGCAGGTGAAGCGTCCCATTCCACTGCTTTATTCGGTCCTCTTCCTTGGCAATCTCAAAAATGGCCTTTGCATAGGGTCTGGATAATGTAGTTTGTTCAGCCATTAAAGTTGAGCCACAAGCTTATCAAGGGCCTGCTGGTGGGCAGTAATATCCACTTCTCGCTCAAGCACCTTGCTTGCTCCCAACAAAGCCAGATCGGCTACTTTTTGGCGTAATTGCTCCCGAGCCCGATTAATTTCCTGCTCCAATTCGGCCTCTGCCGCAGTTTTAACCCGATCACTTTCCTGAATGGCTGTTTCTTTAGCTTCTTCAATAATACCTGAAGCCCTTTTTTGAGCTAAAGAAATGATTTCTACCGCTCTCTGCTTGGCTTTCCTCATCTCTTCAAGTGCTTTTCTTTCTGCGAGCGCCTGCTCATGGCGACCCCGTTCGGCGGCAGCCAGACCCTCAGCAATTTTTTTCTTCCGCTCCTCCATGATCCTTGTCATCGGCCCCCATAAAATGGCTTTGACAAACCAGACTAGCAACACGAATGTCAGGATCTGGGCGAAAATAGTTATTGTGATATTCATCTTAGTCCCTCAGTTTGCGGACTCGATAGCCGATCCTTAACCACCAACAATAGCTTTAACGGCGGTGCTGGCAGCTCCAATAAATGGGTTAGCAAATAGGAACCACATGCCAAACGCCAGAATAATGAAGGGGAATGACTCCATCAAGCCAGCGAACACAAACATATTTGTCATCAGCATGGGGCGTAATTCTGGTTGGCGGGCAATACCTTCCAGGGTTTTCGAACAAATCAAACCCCAACCGATAGCTGAACCCAGTCCTGCCGCAGCCAAAATAACCCCAACTCCTATCGCAGTATAGGCATAAATCATCGTAATCATTTCTGGTGTCATTGCGCCATGCATGATGCTCTCCTTGAGATTAATTAAAGGTTAAAAGAATAAAAGTAAAAACTAGTGATCCGTAGTATGCGCCATACCCAAATAAACGATGGTTAAAACCATGAAGATAAATGCCTGCAAGGTGATCACCAAAATGTGGAATATCCCCCATGCCAGTCCTGATACGATTGAAATGGGAAACCACCAGACCAAGGACATCGACCCAACCTGAGTATAAACCAGCAAGGCAATCAGCAGAAAAACCAGAACACCGGCGAACATGTTTCCAAACAAACGCAGCGCCAGACTCAATGGTTTAGCGAGCTCCTCCATGAGGGTCATAATAATATTCAGTGGGATAAAATACTTCCCATAGGGATGAAACAAGAACATCTTGGCATATTCAACCGGGCCCTTGATCTTCAGACTGTAATAGATGATCAACACAAAAACGGATAATCCCAGGCCAAACGGCGCGCCCAGATTCGCCGTGGGTTCGGGACGGAAAAATACCTCATGAACACCCAACAACCAACCTGCACCCTTGGCAATCTCTGGAATCAGATCGATGGGTATCAAGTCGATCAGATTCATTACAAATATCCAGATGAAAATTGTCAGGGCTAATGGGCCAATCAATGGATTGGCGCGAGTCTCAAAAACATCCTTGACCTGGCCATTGACAAATTCGATCAGATACTCAAGGACATTTTGCATCCCAGTAGGATGATCGGGATCCAGCCTCCGACCTACACGCCAGGCAATATAAGCGATGATCAAGGCGCATACTGCGCCCATCACCCATGTATCCATGTAGAACACATGAAAATCGGACAGACCACTGGGTTTGTGCGTTCCAGGATTACAGCTAATACACCAATTAGTCAGATGTTCCTGAATATATTCAACTGCTGTAGCCGGTCTAGACCCGCTCATGACGCCCCACTCCCTGCGTTCCCATAATTTACCTTTGGTATTATACTGCCTTACTCATCCGTATGCTCAGTAGAACAAAACCCGCCTGAGTACCCGCGAATGCCAAAACTAAAGGCAAAGGCATCAATTTAAGTACCCCCATACCTACTCCAAGCGCCGCTACAACAAAAATAAACCGGAGAACTGCGTTCAGATACAACATAATCATGCCATGCTGCATACTTTTTCCAGTCACCGCCCCGGCTCGTGCTACCCGCGCGCCCAGCATTAAGGTGTTGGTTATTGCTATGCCGCCACCGTAGAGGACAGCCAGTGCTGCGGCTTGCCCTGAAACCGGGAAGGAGATACCGAAACCCAATAACACCAGGCCAGTTTGTAATAAAAGAATTGCTTTTAGCATCCCAACTCATCTGGCCAATATCGACTCACCCCCTTCCGAACCCGCGGCGAGTATAGAGAGTTAGCTCCTGTCCGTCAACCAGAAGCCTTGTCCAATATGAAATGAGTCTGAAGGGGGGTCATGTTTCTAACATGAA